>JACRCT010001204.1 GCA_016218885.1 Deltaproteobacteria bacterium
GATGCCGCGGTAGAAGCGCTCGCTGCGTTGCAGGCGCTCGGCGCTCTGCTGGGCCTCGCGCTCGGCCTGCTTGCGGGCGGAGAGGTCGCTCACCGCGGCGAGCAGCACCTTGGAGCCGTCGCGCTCGATGCTGGAGAGCCGCACCGCGGCCGGGAAGTCCTCGCCGCTGGCGCGCCGGTGCACCCACTCGAACTCGCAGGAGCCCTCGCGCAGGGCGCGCGCGATGTGCTCCTGGGCGGCCTCGAGTGAAGGGCGCCCGTCCGGCTGCACGGGGGGCGAGGCGTCGGACGGATGCATCGCGAGGAAGGCCTCGCGCGAAGCGACGCCGAAGACCTGCAGCGCGCGCGCGTTGCACTCGAAGAAGCCCCGCTCGGTGAGCAGCATCAGAGCCTCGAGCGAGCCCTCGAAGACCCCGCGAAAGAGCGCCTCGGAGCGCTCTGCCTCCAGCTGTGATGCCTGGCCGGCCGCCGAGCGGTCGACGTTCGAAGAGCCCGACATGTGCACCTCATGAGGCCGCCTCGGCTCGCGACCCGGTCTCGGGTCGCCGCAGCCTACGCGGCGCCGGTTAGGCCGGGGACTGGGCGATGAGCGCCTCGATCTTCGCGAGGAGGCGGGGCAGCTCGATCGGCTTGGTGTCGTAGTCGTTGGCGCCGGCCTCCAACGCCCTCTCGCGGTCGCCGGACATGGCGTGGGCGGTGAGGGCGATGATCGGGACCGCGCGCGTGAGCGGGTCGGCCTTGAGGGCGCGGGAGGCGTCCCAGCCGTTCATCACCGGCAGGCTCCTGTCCATCAAGATGACGTCGAACCGCTGCGCGCGAGCCATCTCCACGCCCTGGGCGCCGTCGACCGCCATCACCACCTCGAAACCCTTGCGCTGCAGGCGCCGCGAGAGCATGTCGCGGTTCATCTCGTTGTCCTCGACCAGCAGGATCTTGGGCATAGAGCTCGGGCTTGGAAGTCGCGTGCCTGCGAGAAGGACCGCGAATGGGAAAGGATCTGCACAACCGAGTCAAGGGCGCAGTCGAGGCGGCGATGGGGGAGCGCGCGGCAGGAGCTGCGGAGGGCGGCTAGAGCCAGTCCCGCAGCGTGGCGTAGACGTGCCGGCTGCTGAGCAGGTTCAGGTGGCTGGTCCCCAACGCAATCCACCGGTGCGTTTGCGCGAAGTCGAGCGAGCGCGCCGGGTCCTCGTGGCGGCCCAGCGCGCTGTCGACGGGCACCATCCCGTCGCCGGGAAGCGAATCTCTCAGCGCGGTGGCGCGGGTGCCGGCGACGGCATAGCAGTCGACGCCCGCGGGCAGGTGGAGCGCGCCGCGCGGGTCGCCCCCGTGCCCGAAGCGATCCCGCCCCTGCCAGTGCGCATCGAGCACGTTGCCGTAGCGCAGGTCGGTGATTCCTGCGCTGCGCAGCTTTCCCAGCACGGCGAAGGGCGCGCTGTAGCGGCTGATGCCAAGCAGCGCTTGGCCCCAATGGCCTCCGCGCTCGAGCGGCGCCCCGTGGTGCGGAGTGCCGAGCGTCACCAGCGCATGCAGCCGGGACCGCCAACGGTGGCCCTCCGCCTCGGCCACCAGACAGGCGCTGCGGGAGACCAGCCCGCCCCTGCTGTGACCGAGCAGCACCAGCTCCTCGACTGGCCGGGGCCACGCCGCCACCAACCGCTCCAGGAGCAGAGCGAAGGCCCGTCCGTTCTGCGAGACGTGCAGCCCGCTGTTGTAGCGCAGGTAGAGCGGCACCAGGCCGCGGTCGACGGCGAGCGCGGCGCCATGGTCATGACCGGCGCGGGTCCACGCCGCATCGTCCGTCGAGGAGCCGTGCACCAGGACCAGCAGCCGGGTGCCCTCGGGGACGCAGGCGCTAAGCGCCTCGGGCGTCAGCTCCAGCGCCGCACCCTGGCTGCACAGCCGCATCTCGATGGCGAGCGGATTGCCCGTCTGCGCGAGGTAGTCGCCCATCACGCCGTTGAGGGCAGCCAGCAGCGCACCTCGCTCAGCTCCGGCGCGGTCCAGCAACGGCTCGAGAGTCGCCAACGCCAGGTCGAGGCCAGCCCCCATCGCGCTGGTCACCCCGAGGACGGCGCCGTAGGTCGGCGCCGTCAGGAGCTTGGTCACGCCCTCCAGCGGCGTGCCGAGCACCGCGGGCCCGCTGGCGATGGTGTGGTGCATGGTCTCGACGAGCTTGGTGACCCCGCGCGTGGCATCCACCGCAAGGCGCGTGGCCCCGCGGAGCTGCCCGACCAGCGTCTTCTGACTCATTGGCCGCTCCCCAAGCGCTCCGTCCCGTCCTCTCGATGCTCCCCCAGCGCAATGCCGTGCGGACAGCAAGACGTGGCCCCTGTCGAGGCGAGTACGACGGCGGGCGCCCCTGCTAACCATGACATGTCGATCGCTTGGTCGACTAAAGAGCGCGGGGGCTCGAACGGTCGCATGCACTGCTCAGCAGGGGTGTGGGCATCGCAGGTCGGGTCATATTGCCAATCATCCGTGATACCGCGCCGACCGCCGTAGTTCGCGCAAGCGTGTGCCGCCTCGGGAATCATCCACATGGCAAAGTCTCGAGGCAGAAGGCTGCTTGCTTCCCCTCGGCGCGCGCCGTTCACGCGGCGGCAGTTCATGCGACGCCTGGCGGCGATCGTGCCGTCGCCGAGGGTGCACCGGGCGCGCTACCTCGGGGTGTTCGCGCTGCGCGGCTGCTTGTAGAGGAACTACGTGGATCCTCTAAGCCGGGGCGGTCTCCTCGCTCGCGCGGCCGGTTGTAGAGGATCCACGTGGATCCTCTAAGACGGGGGCGGTCTCCTCGCGGCTTCGCTGGGCTTGCTCACGGGGCGCTCGAGCCGGCGCAATCGCCGCTTCAGGGAGGCAGGGTGGCGCGCACGGCAGCATCCAAGCCGGCCCGATCCATTCCGTAGACATCCCGGAGCGCCGCGTCGTCGGTCTTCTTGGCAGAGAAAGCGTCGAGAAGCCTGCCGATCTTGCCGGGCTGCGACGTCTCGAGGTGGCGGGCGACCGCGCAGGCGTAGTCATAGCCGGGACGCGAGACGGCGAAGCTGCCGCTCCAGGGGAAACGGCGGTCCAGATCGGCCAGAGGGGGTGCGTCCGCCGCGCGGATCCCCAGGCACTCGGTCGAGCCGAAGAAGCCCTGCCGCCCTCCGCCGGTGCCGGCAAAGAGCCCGGCGTAGTAGGTCGCCAGACCTTCATGGACCCAGGAGGGTGCACCTCCGTGGCGGTTGATGGCGACGTGGACGAATTCGTGGGCAAGCGTGGCCTCGACGTTCGGAGTCATCTCGTGGGCCCAGCTGACGAAGATCGCAGTCGTCGCGAAGCCCGAACGGCGGCCGAACGCCTCATTCCCGAACGAGGCCTGGAACTCCTCGGAGGTGTAGAGCATCACCGGGACGGCCCTCGAGGGGCAGCGCTCCAGCCGCGGGCAGACGAAGGTCCACACGCGCTCCAGCACCTCGAGGACCTTCTGCCCGTATTCCCGGTTCGTGTGCTCTCCGCCCTTGTCCGAGTAGGTGAGGCGGAAGTGCTCGTTCTGGGAGTGGGTGGCAGCGGGGGGACGTGAGCGAACGCTCTCGGGCAGATCCCGAGGAGTCCGGCGTGGCGCCTGCGCTGCCTGCGAAGGCTCTCGCGCTGGCGGATCGTGAGGCTTGGCGGCCGGCTCGTCGGACTTGGCCGCCGGAAGCGCGGCAGCTTCCTCTGCTGGTTTCGAGTCTTCCGCTCGTGCTTGGGCGCGCCGAAGGGCCACCTCGACCGCTGGGTCCGCGCCCTCCTCAGCCGCACGCTTCCAGCAGGTGAGGGCCAGGCCGTGTGCGCCGGACGCCTCGTGCAGCTGAGCGCGCCGGATGAGCGCCGGGCGATCTCGAGGTCGATGGCGCAACAAGTCGTCGAGCGCTCCTGCCTCGGCCGCGTCGTCCGAGAGCGTGTGGGCGAGCGAGGCCCTCCAGCGGCAGCGCTCCGGTCCCGGCTGGAGCTCTCCTACGCGCAGCCCGAAGAAGAGAGCCTTGCTCGCGTCCCCTTGATGCACGGCCGCCTCTGCAGCACGGGCGAGAACCTCGGCGACCTTGGAGCGGTCTTTCGTCGGCAGCTCGTCGGGATCGAGGCTCGCCAGCTCCAGCGTGAGCGCGTCCAGATCTCCTCGGAGGAGCATCTTCTCCAGGCGGCGCGAGACCGGCTCGCCAGCCCAGACCAGAACCGGCAAGAGCGCTGCGACGGTGAATGCCCATCTCCGGTATCGCTGCAGACTCATGGTGGCGACCCCCGGCGACGGATTATCGCGAATGCAGGAAGCGGCTGCACCTTGGGGTGCCGTAGGGGCAAAGGATCTTCCCCTTCTGGTCGACCAAGGCCGCTGTGCAATCTCTTTGGCGGCACGTGCGCGTCTCGACTTGCAAGACGTCCGGCAAGTCAGGACTTGCAAGACGTCCGGCAAGTCTCCCGCGACGATTCAATGCAGGCCTGCGCACTCCCTCCACGCGCGGTCTGGGCGTTGGCTCCACCAGCCGCGAGCTAGTGGCCGCGGTGCTTCTGCTTTCGCTTGAGTTGCTTGAGCTCGAACTTGCGTTGTGCCTCCGCTTCGCGCTCTGCGCGACTGTGGGTGGCTCGCTCGACCTTGCTCATCTCCCGCGCTAGGCGCATCGACTCCCACGCCTTGCGGCCCACTCCTGCCTCGGCCGAGCGGCGAGCCTCTCGTTGCGCTCGTTTGGGGTTGCGCGGCGTCTCGGGCAAGCCGTCTTCATCCGCGAGCGGCGGACCGTAGGGGATAGACCGAGGATAGTGCTCGAGCAGGAACCGGTAGAGCTCGGCGCCGCTGGGCTCGGGCCCGAAAACGACTCGGGCGACGCTCAGGGCCTCGCCCGAGCGACGCTCGAAGACACCCACCCAGAAGCTTCCATCAAAGAAGACATTCAGCCGCACGCGCATGGCTCTCCTCCGAGGCGCCCTCGCTGCGAACGGGGGCGCGCGCATTGCGGCCGTGGACGACCCTCGGAGGAGAGGGAAGGCTACAGGACCGATCCGTGCGGGCAGCGGGTGCTCGGGCTACCAACCGAGCTGCGTTTTTCGGCCATCGTTCAGTCTGTCGGAGCGGAAGCTAGCACGTTTGAGCTCCGGCGCTCCCGGGGCTAACCTCCTCGCCCATGAACGCCATCCTCCTCCTCAGCCTCATCGTCTCCATGCCGGGCGCCGCTCCTGCTGTCCCCGGTGCCGGCTCCTCACCCGATCAGCTCGTGCAGGTGGGCAAGGCCTACGCGAACAAGGGAGAGCACGACAAAGCGATCGCTGCGCTGAGCGAGGCCCTCAAGGGCAAGCCCAAGGCAGCCGCCGAGGCGGAGTACCTGCTGGGCCTGTGCTATTCGCGCAAGGAGATGCTCCCAGAGGCGGCAGCTCACCTGGAGAGGTCGACCGCGCTCGAGCCCCATCGCTACGAGGCGTGGCTGCTCTTGGGCATGACGCGCGATCTGTCCAAGGACGCCGCAGGGGCTGCCGAGGCCTATCGCAAGGCCATCGCCGCTACGCCGGAGAGGCCGGAGGCCCACAAGGAGCTCGGAGCCACGCTGCTGCTGCTGGGCAAGCCGGAGGAGGCCATCGTCGAGCTCGAGGCCGCGCTCAAGGCGGCCCCGTTCCAGACCGACATCCTGGGCGACCTCGGCTACGCGCAGCTCATGGCCAAGAGGTGTGACGAGGCGGTGAAGACGCTGCAGAAGGCCGACAAGCGGTCCGCCGACAACCTCGTGCACCTGGGCGACGGCTACGCCTGCCTGGGAAAGACCGACGAGGCGATCGCGGCGTTCGACAAGGCCGTCGCCCTCAAGGCCGACCACGCCCGTGGGCTCTTCCACTTGGGGCTCATGAAGATGAAGAAGGGCGATCACGTCGGGGCCCGCGAGGCCCTGGAGCGCGCCAAGAAGGCCGACCCCGACAATCGCAAGATTGGCGAGGCGCTGGAGCGGTTGAAGGCGAAGTAGGGGCCGGCATTCGCACGGCGGTCCTGTCCGTCCAGACATGCGTCTTGAGCCGCTGCCGGGCACGCGACTATCCTCCGCGTGCGCGCGGCTCCCCGCGTCCACAGGTCGGAGGGTCCCATGAACCTTTCTCGTCTCGTCGCCCTGCTTGCCACGGCTCTGCTTGTCGGCTGCGCCGGCACCCGCCCGGCCCAGAAGCCCTTCGACCTGCCGGCCGCGCCTCCTGGCACGCTCACGGTCGGGCTGATCGTGTCCTCGGGCACGACGACCGCCCAGGAGCAGGCCGAGGCCATGGCGAAGTTCGTCGCCAACGCCACCGGCCAGCAAGCACGTCCGATGGTCTTCCCCGACTACGACACCTTGGCGACCTTCATGGCCGACGGAAAGGTGGACGTCGCCTTCCTGGCGCCGATGGCCTATGTGCGCGCGACGGCGCTGGGCAAGGTCCAGCCGCTCCTGAAGGTGATGCGCGCGGGGCAGGCGACGTACCGCTCGGTGCTGTTCACCGGCCCCGCGGGAACGGTGAGGTCGCTGGAGGATCTCAAGAAGGCGCGCGAGCTTCGGGCAGCCTGGGTCGATCCCTCCTCGGCCACGGGCTACATCTTCGCCAAGGCGCTCCTGCTGCAGAACGACATCGACCCCGCGGGGATCTTCAAGGACCAGCTCTTCCTCCAGAGCCACGACGCGGTGTGCAAGGCGATCGCCGAGGGCAGGGCGGACGTGGGCGCGAGCTACTCGACCGACCCCGCCTCCGCGCCGGTGAAGAGCATCAGCGGCTGCAACACGCTGGGGGCCCAGGCCGGCAAGCTGCAGATCGTGGCGGCCACCGAGGCGATCCCCAATGACGTGCTCGCAGTCAGGGAGGCGTTCCCGGCAGAGGCCAAGGCCGCGCTGCTCGCCGCGGCACAAGAGCTGGAGCGGACCGAGGAGGGCAAGAAGACGCTGGCCACCGCCTTTCACGGCGAGGGCTTCACCACCGTCAGCGACGACGACTACGCCCCCGTCCGCGCCGCTCTCCTGGCCTTCAAGCGGTAAGAGGTCTCTTCCATGCGCTCCCTGACCCCGTTCCTTGCCGCTGTACTTGCCGCAGCCGCCACCCTTGGCACGTCCTCCGTCCGCGCCGAGGAGGGCATGTGGCTCTTCAACGACTTTCCGGCCACGCAGGTGAAGGCGAAGTACGGGTTCGAGCCCGACCAGAAGTGGCTCGACCACGTGCGCCTGTCCTCGGTGCGCCTGGCCGAGGGCTGCTCGGGCAGCATCGTCTCGCCCGAGGGGTTGGTGATGACCAACCACCACTGCGCCCACAGCTGCATCGAGCAGCTCTCCACGGCCAAGAAGGACTTCGTCGCTTCCGGCTTCCTCGCCAAGACCCCGGCCGAGGAGGTGAAGTGCCCGGAGATCGAGATCAACCAGCTGATGGCCATCGCCGACGTCACCGAGCGCGTCAACGCCGCGACCCGCGGGCTCGCGGACCAGCAATACAACGAGGCCCTCAAGGCAGAGATGTCGAAGATCGAGAAGGAGTGTGCCACCGGCGAGGACAGGCGCTGCGACGTGGTGACGCTGTACCGAGGCGGCCAGTACCACCTCTATACCTACCGCCGCTTTCAGGACGTGCGGCTGGCCTTCGCGCCGGAGTTCGCCACCGCCTTCTTCGGAGGCGACCCGGACAACTTCGAGTTCCCGCGCTACGACCTCGACGTCTCCTTCCTGCGCATCTACGAGGGCGGCAAGCCGGCCAAGACCCCTGACTTCCTGCCGTTCGCCACCAGCGGCCCCAAGGATGGCGACCTCGTCTTCGTCTCCGGGCAGCCGGGGGGCACCAACCGTCTCACCCCCCTCGCCCAGCTCGAGGTCGAGCGCGACGTCACCTTGCCGCGCAGGCTGCTGTTCTCCTCCGAGCTGAAGGGTCTGCTCACCCGCTTTCAGACCGAGAGCGTGGAGAAGAAGCGCATCTCCAACGCGCTGCTCTTCCATGTGGAGAACGGCATCAAGGCGC
>JACRCT010001205.1 GCA_016218885.1 Deltaproteobacteria bacterium
AGGAGATCGAGCCGGCGCCCAAGTGGGAATGGCCGCGACTGCATCTGCTCGCGGGACGACCGTTTGCCGACCCCTTCCTCGGGCCGGAGCTCTATCCCGAGCTCTCGGCGGGGACGCTCATCACCGCCGAAAGCCTGCGGCCCTCGGGAGAGATCGCGTACACCAGCTGGATCGACCTCCAGATCTATCTTTTGGAGGTCAAGATCCCGCTGATCAACCGCATCGACGGAGGTGAGCCAGGCGCCGAGAACGTGCGGGTGAATCTCAAGTTCCCCTACGCCATCCCCGGGCACGAAAGCCATCGCCTGATGCTGGTCGCTGGCGCGGTGGTGCAGGATTCCACGCCGGCAATCTCGCGCAGCAGCAGCGCGCAGGTCATCTATGGCTACGGTGGCCACGGGTTCACGGCGCAGCTGCGGGGTGGCTACGGCTACGACCAGTTCGCTCCCAGCCAGCGGCTGCGACTGGGACTCCTGTACGGAGCCCTCCTGGGCTATCGCGCCGGCCCTATCCAGCCGATGGTCGAGTTCGACGCCATGCGGACCTCCGCGACGCAAAGCGACCGGTTCACCCTGGTTCCAGCGCTGCGCATCTTCCCGGGGCGGGAGGACACGGTGCAGATCGGCCTGGGGGGGCTGCTCAGCTTCAGCCATGGCGAGGACACGCCCGGCAGGCGCTTCGGAGCCGTGTTCGACGTGACCTACAACTTCCTGTGAAAAGCTCCGCCTGGCGCCAGAGCTCGGCTCAGGGAGCGACCGCCGACTCCGCCAGAGGGCTGAAGACGGGGACTTGGAGGTCGAGCCGCTCGACCTCGCGAGGCGTCGCGGCGATGACCTGGTAGTTCGCCGAGTCCGAGAGCACGCGCCCCACCAGACGGTGGTTGAGCGCGTGCCCGGACTTCTGGGCGCGCAGGTGGCCGATGACTGGCATCCCGAAGAGGAATACGTCGCCGAGGGCGTCGAGGATCTTGTGGCGCACGAACTCGTCGGGGAAGCGCAGCCCGTCGGGGTTCAGGATGCTGAAGTCGTCCACCACGATCGCATTCTCGAGCGAGCCGCCGCGCGCCAGCCCTGCTCGTTTGAGCGCCTCGACGTCGCGTAGGAAGCCGAACGTGCGTGCCCGGGCGATCTCTCGTTGAAAGGCGCCAGCGGAGAACGCCAGGCGATAGCTCTGGTCGCTGATGAGCGGGTGCTTGAAGTCGATGGTGCTGCTGACGGTGAACTGCGGGGCAGGGGAGAAGCTGGCGACCTTGTCGCCTTCCCGCACCGCCACCGGTCGACGAATCACGAGGAAGCGCTTGTGCTTGCGCTGCTCGACGATGCCTGCGTCGCGCAAGAGGTACACGAAAGGCGCCGCGGACCCATCGAGGATGGGGATCTCGGGACCGTCGACCTCGATGCGCAGGTTGTCGATGCCCATTCCCGAGAGCGCGGAGCAGAGGTGCTCGACGGTGCCAATGCGCAAGCCGTCCCGCCCGAGAGTCGTCGCCAGCGAGGTGTCCACCACGTGCTCGGCCCGCGCGGGGATTTCGCGAGCGCCCGGCACGTCGGTCCGGCGGAAGGTCACCCCGTGGTTCTCAGGTGCTGGCTTCAGCGTGACGGTTACCAAGGCTCCGGTGTGCAAACCAATACCGGAGCAGCTGGCTTCTTCCGCGATGGTGCGTTGCCTCAGTTGATCCATGCGCTTGCGGTCCCCCGGCTGCCAACCAGGCGAGTCCTCGAACGCGCCGCTGCTAAGCAATGCCCATACCCGACAGGGCCCAGCGGTCAGGCTTATGCCAATCACCTAGATAGCGTCCCGGAATCCCTCGGCTTTTCTCGTGGTCGCGACCAGGAGACTGGCCGCGGCGATGCTCGCGGCTCAAAGACGTGCGCCCCTCTCGATCCCGATCCACGACAGCAATGTCAGAGCTTCGCGTCGCCAACCCCTGAAAACCCGGTCCCTACTGCCCATCGGCTTGAATCGCTTGCCGAATCCCAATGACGCAAAGCGGCGGGAACCTACTGCAACGCCTGGCGGACAGGCAAGCGAAAGAACCCTCGGGAGATCGGGCCTGTCGAGATCCGGTCGACGAGCGGCGGCTCCCTTGATGCGCTCGAGGCCTCATGAGAGTCTCGCCCGCCGTGAGTGTTCCCCGGCGCCTGCTCGCCACTCTGAAGCCCTACCGCGTCCGCCTCGCCCTCGCGATCGTGGCGGCGCTGGTGGTGGCGGCAGCGACCTCCCTGTACGTGTTTCTACTCGGGCCTCTGCTCGAGGTGCTTCTCACGGGCGCCACGGCGGTTCAGGACCTCCCAGGCCTCTCCCGGATCCCGGCAGACCGCGTCCTGGTCGCGCTCCCGGTGGCTCTGGTGGGTGCGGCGGTGGTTCGCGCACTTGCCCAGGCGCCACAGAGCTACCTGACGCAGGCCACTGGCCAGCGGATCGTCGCCGACGTCCGGCGCAGCCTGTACGGTCGCTTCCTCTCTCTTCCCCAGTCGTGGCTGGGCGAGCGGCAGTCCGGCGACCTGCTGGCTCGCTTCGGGGCGGATGTGCAGGGCGTGGAGTACGCACTCACCACGGCGCTGGCGAGCTCGGTCCGCGACACCCTTCAGATCCTGGCTCTCCTAGGGGTTTGCGCCTGGCTCGACCCTCGGTTGTTCCTGGTGGCGATGGCGGCGGTGCCGGTCGCCGCCTGGCCCGTGGCCCGGTACACGCGCGCCCTGAAGAAGGTGTCCGTTCGCTGCCAGGACGCGCAGGGCGGCTTCCTGGCCCAAGTGGGAGAAACCCTCGCCAACATGCGCGTGGTTCAGGCCTTCGTCCGCGAGGGTCACGAGCTGGCCCGCTTCGATCGGGCGCAGGCGGAATACCTGGGCTTGATGCGTGGCTCGTTCCTGATGCGCGCCGCCTACTCGCCCATCATCGAGATGCTGGGGGTCATCGGGCTCGCAGCGGCGATCGCCGTGGCGGCTCCGGCAATCGCCCGCGGAGAGCTCTCGGGGAAGGCGCTGTTGTCCTTCCTGGCTGCGCTGATGTTCCTCTACCAGCCGGTCAAGTCGCTGACAGGGACGACCTTGCACCTGATTCAGGGCCTCGCCGGGGCGCAGAGGGTCTTCGAGATCCTCGACTCGCCGGCAGGTCTGCCGGAGCCTGCTGCGGCCCCGCCTCCCGCCTTCGAGCGGGAAGTCGCCTTGCGGGGCGTGGGCTTCTCCTATGACGGGCAGGGGAAGGTCCTGTCGGAGATCGATCTCGTCTTGCCGCGGGGCAAGACCCTGGCCCTGGTGGGCGAGAGCGGGTCGGGAAAGAGCACCCTCGCTTCGCTGCTCCTTCGCTTCTGGGATCCCACCGAGGGCACGGTGGAGATAGATGGCCGCGATGTGCGATCGATGCAGCTGGCCGATCTGCGCTCGCTCATCGCCTTCGTCCCCCAGGAGCCCATCCTCTTCGCCGGTACCCTGCGCGACAACGTGGCCTGTGCCCGGCCAGCGGCGAGTGATCTGGAGATCATCGCTGCCTTGAAGGCCGCCCATGCCTGGGATTTCGTCGAGCGAAAGCCCGGCGGCCTGGAAGCGATGGTGGGAGAGCGTGGCGCGGGCCTGTCGGGCGGCGAACGGCAGCGCATTGCGTTGGCTCGGGCGCTGCTCGCTCGCCGGCCAATCATCGTCTTGGACGAGGCGACCAGCTCCCTGGACACCGTCAGCGAGGGGTTGGTGCAGAAGGGGCTCGAGGCCCTTCTGGCCGACCGTACGGCACTGGTCATCGCCCACCGCTTGACCACCGTCGAGCGGGCCGACGCCATTGCCGTCCTCTCCGGGGGAAGGGTGGTGGAGCAGGGGACGCACACCTCGTTGCTCGCTGCCGGGGGGGCCTACGCGTCGCTATGGGCAGCTCAGTCTGGGGCTCAGGGGCTGGCGACGGCTCGCCCAGCTGGAACCTGAGCCCGGACGTCGCGGCGCACCGCGTCTTGCTGCGTCGACCCCTCCGCCCCAGCGTTGATGCCGTGGACACCGAAACCATCAAGTACGGCTGTGAGGTTGTCGTCGAAAGCTCGGCGCGCCGGCAATTGGTCTGGCTGATGGCCGAGTTCTTCAAGACGCTGGGCTATACCGACATGAAGGCGCGCCTGCCCGGCTATGTGCCTCCAGTGGTGCTCTCCGGGACTCTTGAGGACCATC
>JACRCT010001216.1 GCA_016218885.1 Deltaproteobacteria bacterium
CAAATCGATCAGAGCGGGGGTCCTCTTCGGAGGGTTGCTCGGAACCCCAGCGCTGATCATGCCCTCGATGTCCTATGGCTTCGGTCGCAAGATGCAGTGCCGCAAGCTGCTCGAACGCGCGCGACATCCCCTGCTGACCCTCGGCGCTGGACCTTCTCAGGTGCCCGAGGCGCCGCTTGAGCCGGCGCCATCGCCAAGAGAACCTTCTCCACCGCCGCCCGAAACGAGCCTCGCCAAGCCGCCTGAAGGCCTCTTCCCCGAGAAGGGCACGCCTCTCGATTGCACCGACTGGCAGATCGAGGACGCGGGGATGCGCGCCTTGGAGGCTGCTGGCCTCAAGGTGGCCCAGAGACGTCCGGTCGTCGTCAGCGAATGGGTCCGCTCCAGAGGCCAGTACCCGTGTGAGCGCAACCTCAAGCTTCGAATCGCACGCGGGCTCCGGGGCGTGGAGGTGTCTGCCACGATCGGCTCGAAGTTCGCGCACTGCGGTGCGGCAACCCTGGGAGCAAGCGAAGAGGCACTCGTCGTCCGCGTCCGCACGATACTCGCCGGTTTGCTGGAAGGCTGCTCGCAGAAGCCTTCGCCAGCGTTATCCAAACAAACCGAGCCAGCGCCACAGCCCGCTCTACCCCGACCGGCCCAGCCACCGCCGGCGCTCGATGATCGTCCGCGCGAGTTGCAGCTGCTCCCGCCAAGCCGATAGCCGCAGGCCGCGACTTGCAGGACTCCTGCAAGCCGCCCTCCGTCCGCGCGATCGCCAGGTCAGCCGGCGCAGATCCGGAGCGCCTCGTGGAGCACCACCACCGCCTTCTCCATGTCGGCGACCGCCACGCACTCGCGGGTGGTGTGCTCGTTCTGCGCGCCGATCCCCACCACCGCAATCTCGATGCCCTGGTTGTTGTAGATGGAGGCGTCGGTGAACCCGGTGATGAAGATGGGCTTGGCCTCGATGCCCACCTTGCGCAGGGCTTGCTGGGCGATCCTCACGGTCGGCGCGTCCTCGGCGATGCGCACCGCGCGGCACAGGTTGCTGCAGGAGATCTCGACCTTGGCGCCGGCGGCTTCGACGTTGGTGCGGATGGTCTGGACCATCTCCTCGCTGAGCCGGAGCCCCTTCTCGTGGTTGGCGCTGCGGCACTCGGCGAGGAAGGTACAGGTCTCGGGCACGCCGTTGCGGATGAGCCCGCCCTGGATGACGCCCACGTTGGCCGTAGTCTCGGCGTCGAGCCGCCCCAGACGAAGCGCGGCGATGGCCTTGGCCGCCGCCTGAATGGCGTTGAGCCCCTTCTCCGGCTCCATGCCCGCGTGGGCGGCGCGCCCGAGGACCTTGACGTCGATGGCGAAGTAGCTCGGCCCGCCGATGACGATGGTGTCGAGCGTGTCGTTGTCCATCAGGAATCCGCGCTTGGCGGTCAGGCGCGAGAAGTCCATGTTCTTGACGCCCTGGAGGCCCGTCTCCTCCTGGCGGCTGACGGCGAACTCGACCGGCGGGCGCACGGTGGAGGTGCGCAGGGCCTCGAGCACCTCGGCGATGCCCGCCTTGTCGTCGGCGCCCAGGATGGTGTCGCCACCCGAGCGGACGACGCCGTTCTCGAGCACGGGCTTGATGCCCACGCCGGGCTTCACGGTGTCGGCGTGGCAGCTCAGCAGGATGGGCTCCTTGCCCTGGCAGCCTTGAGCCGGGAACTTCGCGATGAGGTTGCCATAGGCGTCGAGCCCCGCCTCGCCACCCACCTCGCGGATCGCCTTCAGCAGGTACTCCATCATCCGCGCCTCGTTCCCGGACTCGGAGTCGATGGCGACCATCTCCATGAACTGACGGACCATGCGCTCGGACATCGCTGACCTCTTTTGAGCCGGAGGCTCGTGGGGGAAGGGAAGATGAGGGGCGGGAGTCTACCGCGCCTTGCGTACGTGGACGTGCTTCTCGACCTCTGCCACCAGCTCGCCGCGCTCATCGAGGACCTGGGTGGTGAAGACGGGTTCGCTCTTGCCGTGGGCGTCGACCTGCCGGCGGATCTCGCTGATTCGATCCTCGGGGACCTCGAAACGTGCGGTGACCCGGCCCTGACCCGGCTTGCGAAAGCGGATGGTGGCGCTCTTGTCCCAGGCCGCGTAGCCCGGCCCGAGGTTCTTCATGAGGATGAGAGCGAAGAAAGGATCGCACATCGAGT
Organism: Deltaproteobacteria bacterium; assembly: GCA_016218885.1. Taxonomy (GTDB): domain Bacteria; phylum Myxococcota; class Myxococcia; order Myxococcales; family UBA5297; genus JACRCT01. The sequence continues at coordinate 2,175 of JACRCT010001216.1, forward strand.
AGAGCGAGCCGCCGAAGTGCGCTCCGAAGTAGTTGCTGTTCCAGGGGCGCTGGGCCATCGACGCCTCGTAGCCGCGAGGGCCCAGCTCGCGCACGCGAACGCCCGCTCCGAGGTAGGGCGGGTAGAGGTTGAGGACGCGGGTGAGCTGCGGCCCCTTGAGCTGGGCCGACAGCCGCTTCCTGAGCGCTCGAAAGATCTTCAAGGGCTCCCCCGAACGCTCAGCGGGAACTGGGTCCCATCGTGAACATGAACCGAGAGCTACGCTGGGGGTGACCGGATTCCTTGTGCTCGATATTCAGGATGGCCTCCGCTCCCGCTCAGCGATGCAGCTTCGCCTTCGCCTTCGCCTTTGCTTTTCCTTTTCCCAGGGACGTCGATTTGTCGGCGGGACGTGCACCTTCCACCAGCGTCCCGTCGAGGAGGACGATGGCCTTGCGCCCATCGATGAGCTGCAGCTCTACCCGATCCGGTGAGCCCTCCACGAACTTCGGAGCGGGGACCGGGACCTTTCGCCCTCCCGAGAGCCATTGCAGGCTGTCGGGGAAGACCATGAGCTTGGCGTCGGTCGAGAACAGGTCGCTCGCCAGCAGCTGGGCCTTGGGCTCGCCGCGCATGTAGGCAGTGGCTACCGCGGCGGCGCGCCAATTGCCCTCGAGCGCAGGGGCGGGATCGATCACCAGGATCCGCTCGCCGTTGTCTGAGACCAGCCGAACCGACTCTCGGGTGCCCAGGCAGGACGCGGCCTTCCAGACTTCCTGCTGCCCGGGGTCGCGCAGACAGCGAATCTCGCAGTTATTGGGCGCACTTGCGGTCTGGACCAGGGAGACTCTGGCGTCGCGAGAGGTCGAGGTCCACACCCACTTCTCGGTACCGGGGGGAGGCTCGAAGTCCGGGGGCTGCGTCGCGGATTTGGTGGCTGGTTGTGACGGTGGCGCAGGAGGGGGAGCGGGACGGGAGCAGGCCGGCACCCCCAAGGCCATGAGCAAGCCTGCGCAAATCTGCCACCTCATGTCGCCTCCTGCGCATCCAAGGAGCTCGATGGTACCCAAGCCAGAGCAGCCCGGCGAGAGGGGTGTCTCGAATGCGTTCTCCGGCTGTTCGTCACATCTCTGCGGGAATAGAACTCCAGCCTCCGTGGTGTAATGCCAGGTTCAACCATGGCTCGCCCAGTGCTGCTCATCCATTCGGGCCGAACGCTTTCGCAGCTGGAGCGACACTTCGGCGACTTCGACCGGTGGTTCATGCGCGCGCTCGAGGGGAGCGCCATCGCCTGGACCGTGGTGCGGCCCTTCGAGCAAGAAGCGCTTCCCGACCCCGGAGGCTTCGCTGCGGTGCTCATGACCGGAGCGCACGCCTCGGTGCGCGACCTGGAACCATGGATGGAGGACACCGCGCGCTGGGTGCGCCGGGCCGTGGAGGGAGGCACCCCCTTCCTCGGCGTCTGCTTCGGGCATCAGTTGCTGGCCCATGCCTTCGGTGCCCGGGTCGTGCTCAACCCGAAGGGCATGGAGGTGGGTACCCAACAGATCGAGCTGACCGCCGAGGGACGAGCGGACCCGTTGTTCGAGGGTTGCGCCACTCCCATCGGCTTCCATGAGACGCACGAGGACATGGTCGTGGACCTGCCGCCGAGCGTTCGAGTGCTCGCCCGGAACGAGTGGACCCCGGTGCAGGCGATCGCCGTGGGAGCCTGCGCCCGAGGCGTCCAGTTCCACCCGGAGATGGAGGAGGCCGCGCTGCGAGCCTTCGTAGCGCTCCGGGGCGGCGGGCCCTCGTCCGTCGGCCCAGCACCCGGCGGCCCGCGCCTGCTGCGAGCGTTCCTGGAACGGCTCGGCCGGAAAGGGCTCTGCTAGCATGCGGTCCATGCGACTTCTCCTGGTGGCTTGGGGCGCCTCGATCTTGCTGCTTTCGCCTGTGGCTCATGGCGCCGAGCCCTCGTCCGTCGACAAGGCACGAATCGCGCGGACCATCGCCACGGGCTCGCGCGCCGAGGTCGAGCGGTCCATCTCGCAGATCAAGCAGATGGGCGCGCCGCGGGACCTGCTGCGCCAAGTCGCCCTGCTGCTGCAGGAGGGAGACCCTCGTGCCCGAAAGAACGCGGCGTACGTCTTCAGCACCGGCGCCTATCCCAGCGTGAAAGCGCAGCTGATAGAGGCGTTGTCGGATGAGGACGAGGTGGTGCGCGAGCACTGCGCCACCGCCCTGGGAAGAGTCCGAGCTCCGGAGGCGGTCTCCGCCCTGGGAAGGCTGACCTCGGATAGAAGCCCGGTGGTGCGCCGGGAGGCAGCCAAGGCCCTCGGGCACATCGGGTCGAAGGCGGCGGTGCCCAAGATCGTGCCGATGCTGCAGGATTCCAGTCCCGATGCACGGATCGCGGCGATCCTGGCGCTGGGAGCCTTGCGCGACAAATCGGCGGAAAAGAACCTGCTGCCATTGCTCCAGGACCCCAGCGAGACGACGCGCCTGGCGGCGGCCAAGAGCCTGTGCGCGCTCGACAACGCCGAGGGCCGCAAGCAGGTCGAAGCGCTGCTCGGCTCCCCCGAGCCCGCCGAGCGGCGCGACGGGATCAAGCTGGTCGAGGACGTGAAGCATCCCTGGATCCGCGACGCCATGCTCGGCCTGACCGGAGACAACGATCTCAACGTGGCCATCGCCGCGGCGCGTGGGCTGGCGCTCCAGGGCGACGCCCGGGGAGTCGAGTGGCTGGTCCGCTCCAGCCAGCGGGTCGCTCCCCAGAGCGTGCTGAAGATCGAGACGGTCCTCGAGGACCTGCAGCTGAGCTCGGCAGACCGCAAGGCGATCCTGGCGCGCAAGCCAAGCCCCGGGCTCGTGCTTCCCCCGCTCGAGCAAGAGCGATGAGCCCGCCCGCGGCGGCCATCGCGCTCCCGCTCGTGCTGGGTCTTGCGCTCTGGGCGACGCCCCCTCCTCGCGCGCTCCCGGGGGCGACGAATCAGACGGCTCTGCCGCGCTTCTGCGACGCAGCGCCCGAGACGCTGCCAGCGCTCGTCCGGGAAGTCGCCGTGCTCGCGGGCGTGCGCTCACGCGTGCTTTCGGCCAGCGAGCGGTTCTTGGGGGTGCCCTACCAGTTCGACCCGCTGGGAGAAGGACCGGGGCAGCCTCCGGACGAGGACCCGCGCCTGCGCTACGACCTCGCGGACTGCCAGACCTTCATCGAGACGGTGCTTGCGCTCGCCCGCGCCCGCTCGCCGCAGGAGGTCCTGCCCATCCTCGACGAGGTGCGCTACGACGGGCCGGTAGGCTACTCACGCCGCAACCACTTCTTCGAAGCACAGTGGGTCCCCTCGAACTCCCGCAAAGGCTACGTGCGCGAGGTGACAGCGCAGATCGCAGGCAAGGACGCGGTGCGGCACGTCAAGGCCATCACCCACCGGCAGTGGAAGGAGCGTACCCTCGGCGAGCGCATCGACCTTCCCGAAGAGCGTGCGCCCATCGGAGATCACGCTTTGGCCTATCTGCCGCTCGCGAAGGTCCTGGCCCACGCCAAGGCCATCCCCTCGGGGACGCTCTTCGCCGTCGTCCGTGCCGATCGGCCCCAGCTGCCGACCATGGTGAGCCACGTCGGCATCGTGGTGCAGCAACCGGGTGGCACCTTCGTGCGCCACGCCGGGCGCGACCTCTACTCACAGGTGATCGACGAGCAGATGGCGCACTTCGTGGAGCGCAACGCGCTCTACACCAAGTGGCCGGTCCTGGGGTTGCAGCTGCTCGAAGTCCTCGAGCGACCCGCGTCCGAGTAGGCGGCTCTGTCAGCCGTTCGTCTTGGACTCACCTTCGGCTTCCTCTTCCTCGGCCGCCTTCTCGGAGTCGGCCTCGGCCGCCTTCAGCTCCTCTTTGCGGCGGGCGATGATCTCGATGGCCTTCTGGACCTGATCCACCGGGACCAGGACTTCCCACCAGGCATGGGCGACCGGGTCGGTGATCGCGTCCACGGCGCCGGTGCGGCGCATGCGCGCCATCACGGGGATCCCCGCCTCGTCCAGAGCGGCGGTGAAGGCGTCGGCCTCGAAGGGATCCTCAGCGGGGCCGGCGACCGCGAAATCGCGCGGGTCCTCCTCGCGCACCCGGTGGAACTCGGGCCGCTTGGCGAGCTCCTCTTCGGCGACCAGAGACTCCTTGCACTCCGCACAGGTCTGGTTGGCGTCCTCGTACTCTTCCAGGCAGCTCGGGCAGTAGCGCATGCGGTGCTCCTTCGAGAGGTCGGGGCGACTCTAGCATGGCCTACCTTGAAGTGCGGACCTGGGGGTGCCTAAGATTCGCGGCGCTGTTCCCACTGCAGGGCGTCGCGAGGAGAGGTCATGGCCGAGACATCCCCCGTTCCCGACTTGGCGAAACCCGTCCCTCAGCCCGACCCGCAGCTCGTGGCGGCTCGTCCGGTCCCGATCCGCACGCTCTTCGTCAACTTCCTCTTCGCGACCTTCGCGGCGGTGGTGGTCTTCACCATCGCCTCCTTCTTCTTCCTGCTGCCGCGCATCGCCCTCCAGAGCCGACAGCTGGCCGAATTGCAGCACCAGGTGCGCTCCCTCAACGCGTTCGCGGCCTCGCATCAAGCCTCGGACGACGCCCGGCCCGTGCCGGCCATCGCGCCCGCGAATACCGGCTCCCCGGCGCCGACTGAGCCCTCCCCCGCGCCCGTTTCGGCAAAGTAGACTCCAGCCCAAGGTTTGACAGTCTGACTGCGCGACTCTATAAGCGGTTGAAAATCCAGAAGCTCGCGGACAATGGCGCGCGGGCACCGCATCGCGTCAGCGGCCCCCGACGCCAGCCATTGGCCGGCCGAGTGAGGTGGACCCGACGATGGCTCGACTCAAGCTCCTGATCTTCGCGGTCGTCACTGCTGCGTTGGCGTTGATTGGCCTGTCCTACCTGTCGGGGCGCACGGGTGAGCTTTCCCGCATGCAGCTCACCGAGCGGCTGGCGTGGGGCCAGGTACTGTTCGAAACGAGCGGACGGCTCGCCCAGTCGTACCGGACGGCGGCGTTGGCAGTTGCCGCGGCCAATCCGTCGGTGGTCGAGGCGGCCCGCGCCCTCAAGGACGCGGCCCCCACCCCGGCGCTGGCCGACCCGGTCCGCAAGGCCGTTCCCGCTGCCTTCGAGCGACTGCCCGCTGGCCTGCGCAGGGCTTCGCACGTCCTCGTGGGAACCGAGCGGGGCGTGCTCGTCGTGCCGCTCTCGGGCGGCCAGCCTGAGCTCCGGAGCGACGCCAACAGCTTCAAGCTGGCGACCGCTGGCGCCGCCGGTCCCCAGGGCGCACACGTCGTCG
>JACRCT010001217.1 GCA_016218885.1 Deltaproteobacteria bacterium
GGTCGCCGGCGACCGCGAGGAGCGAGGCCGCCGGCTGCCCGCCACCGATGTCGGTCTCGAGCCTGAACCGGAGCTGGCCTTCGGGTGAGAACGAGAGGATCTCGCCCGCGGGAGGACAGCAGGTGGCGTCCCCTGGCTTGGCCCCGTCCTCTCCGCCTGAGTCGCCATTGCCGCCGTACCAGTAGTAGCCCTCACCCTTCGCCACGAAGAGGTTGCCGCGCGCGTCCGCGACGACTCCGCCCGCGCCGCCCGGGGTCGTCCACAGCACTGCGCCGTCCTCGAGGCCAAGGACGAGCACGAGAGACGGCCCTGGGACGTCCAACACGGCCCTCTCCCTGTCCGCCAAGACCGTGCTCCCGGTCCAGGCCTGGACCGCAACCCGGTCCTCGCCCAGGAAGGCCATCGAGCCCGAGGCGAGGACCGCCTCCCCCGAGAGCGGGTCGGCGAGGATCGTCTCCCATCGCAGAGTCCCGTCGACGGTCGAGTACGCTTGCAGGACCGGCTCCGGCAGGAGCTCGACGGCCAGACAGTACGGCGAGTCGCACTCGTGCGGGTCCCACGCCCAGACCAGCGCGACCCCTTCGCCGACGCCCAGCAGCTGCGCGGAGTCGCGGCAGGGGGCACGGAAGCGCCCGAAGCCCTCGCGGGTCAGCGACACGAGCTCGCAGCTGACGGGGTTGGGAGCGTGCTCGCACTCGACCCAGTAGAGCTCGTCAGCATCGCCGGCCAGGACTCCAGGTGGCTCGACCTGCTTTCCGTCCGCGGTGGCCACGCGCCATGCTTCCTGGAGCGAGCCCGGCGGCGGCCGCGCACATGCCTTGTTCCGGCAGACCCCCTCGCCCTGGCACGGCGTCTCCGGGGCGCAGACGAAGCCATCCGGGGTGGGCGCGCCGACACAGTGGCCCAGCAGGCACAGGTGCGCGGTCTCGCAGTCGACCGAGCCGCAGGGCACCCCGTCGCTGGCATTCGCGAAGCCGCAGCCGTCGTCAGGATCGCACCTGGCGACCTCGCAGGGGTTGGCAGAGGCCGGGCACTCGCCGCTCGTGTCGAAGTGGACGCACCCGCTCGTGGGGTCGCAGGCGTCGCGGGTGCACCGGTTGTCGTCGTCGCAGCGCCGGCTGGTGCCGAGGCACGCGCCCGCCGCGCAGCGCTCGTCGACCATGCAAAGATCGCCGGTCTTGCACGGCGTGCCGTCGCCGAGGAGGGCTTCGACGCAGAGGCCGGTCGCGGGGTCGAAGGAGACGGAGCGGCAATGCGGCGCCGCCAGGCAGGTGGGCACCTCCTCGGCCGCGGCGCGAAGGGCAACCGCAAGGACCTCCCCGTCCTCCAGCACCAGGCGCAGCTCGCCGGTCGCAAGGCCTTTGACCGAGGGTGCGAAGGTGACCGCGATGCCAAGCCTCGCCGCGCCGGGCAGCTCGACCGTCGACGCCCCGGCCGAGAAGGGCGGGGCCACCTCGAGCGCGATCAAGCGGGTGCCGCGCCCCTGGTTCGTGACCATGACCTCGGCCTGGTTCGGGTAGCCGATGAAGGTCCGCGCGAAGTCGAGCTCGGAGGCCGAGACCTCGACGCCTCGCAGGGCGGAGGTGGTCTCGGCGCCGTCGCATCCGGCGAGAAGGGCGGTGGTCACCACGCACGCTACGGCGCAAGGGCGCATCGATGCCTCCAGGTTCCGCTCGATTCGATGATCGCGGGGCCTGCAGCAAGCGCCGTGCCCGCAGGCTCCCGAGGAGAGCGCCTGCGCGCGGGGGCCGTCAGGTGCACATTCTCGGCGGCGGCATCGGGAATCTGATGCCCGGCCGATGCCTCCGTCAGCGCCGCTTGCGCCGTTTGGCCTGTGCAGCCAGAGCGGCCTTGCCTTGCTCCATCAGCTCCAGCAACTCCGACGACACCATGACGTTCGTCCCCGCACCGGGCCTCGATCCTCCAACGGCGACAGGGACCATCTCGCCCTTCGGCCCGGATGGCTTCATCCCGCTCCCCTCCAGCCACAGACCGACGAGGTTCTGCAGCTCGAACAGCAGGGTGTGGAACCTGGTCACCTGCGCGTCGGTGGCCCCGATCTTCCCCTTTCGCTCCAGCACGAAGGTCCCCAGCCCGTCGCGGAGCGCGCCCAGGCGCTCGAGCGCCATCCGCCCGAAGGCCAGCTCGGTCTTCAAACTCCGCGGCTCGCCGGCGGGCTTCTCCGCCCACTGCCATCCCGCGGCCTGCGCGAGCCGCTTCACGGTCCAACCGCTCCTCTCCGCCTCGTCGAGCAACGCGCGCTGCTTCGCCAGCTCCAGCCCGAAGACCTGCGAGAAGTGGCTCGGCTGCAAATGGGGCCAGGCCTCGAGCCCCTTGAGCGCCTTCGAGAGAAGGAAAAGCTCGATCGCCTGGTCCAGGGTGTTGCGGGTCCAGCCGGCGTCGGACATTCCAGGCTGCCGAGCGAGCATCTTGACCGACTGATCCTTCCACCGGCTCTTCGAGCGGAAGGCCTCTTCCGAGCCTCCAAAGACCTCGACCAGCAACCACTCGCCGATCGTCCGCCGCTTCTCCACGTCGCTCTTCGAGGTGAGCCGGAGAATGCGCTCCGCAAGGCTCTTGGCCTGCTGATCGCTCAGCGCTGCCGCCTCCGTTGCCTTCGGGCTCGCCTTCGCCTTGGTCTTCGCTTTCGCGCCCTGTCCCTTCGCCATTGGTCTGTCTCCTCCCCGTGGGAACTTCAGCTCCTAGCCCGCCGCCCCGGGCGACTGGCCGGCTCTTCGGTCACTACACGTGATGCTTATAGCACTGAATGTCCATGGTTTTAGAGGATCCACGTGGATCCTCTAAAACCATGGACATTCAGTGCTATAAGCA
>JACRCT010001234.1 GCA_016218885.1 Deltaproteobacteria bacterium
CACGACCGGCTGGACGAGCGCGCCGGAGGGATCGAGCTGCGGGAGCGATCGGGTGTGCCACCTCGGGGACTGCGAGGCCGGCTGCTGGATCGAGTCTCAGTTCCACGCGACCGGGGAGACCGATCCTGCGAGCCCCTGCCGTTCCTGCATGCCTAGCTCTACGACACTCCACTGGTCGAATCTGCCGGATGGATCGAGCTGCGGCCGCGGTGCGGCCTGCAAGCTGGGAAGGTGCGACGACTTCCGGCCGAGCTGCAATGCACTCAAGCTGGCGGGATACTCGGCAACTGGAGTCTACGACGTCGATCCCGATGGGCTGGGGCAAGAAGGTAACGCCGCATTCCCCGTGTTCTGCGACATGTCCAGCGACGGCGGTGGCTGGACCCTCGTCATGAGGGCCAAAGGCGGACCAACGAGCAACTCGGGCTGGTTGACGGCGGATCTGTTGGCGGCCTGCGGCAACACCGACGCCGACTGCCCGTCCTCCTTCAAGTTCGCCGACGAGGTGATCAACAGCTTCGTGTCAGTCGGCTACCGGATCGCGAGCTCGGGAGACTACAGCTTCACTCGATACTGGAAGCCGACGTGCGTCTATGCCCATACCTCCCACGATGCCGCCGCGGATTGCGTGATCAGCTACTCGAGCTTGAGCTGGGGCGATGCGAAGCCGGGCGCGAGGATGGATGGCTACTGGGGCGTGCACGACGCGAACGGAGAGGGCTCTCTCTTCATCGTCAGCAGTCGACAGGGCTCCGGCAATTGGTTCCTGACCGGCAGCGGCGTTCACCATGAGTATGGCTATTCCAGCTCTGCCGAAATCAACTTCACGATGTGGGTCAAATAGACCGCGCTCCGCGCCTGTGCTGCGCTGCAGGCATTGGCGACTGTGACGGGCCCTTCACCGTTTGCGAGACGAACACCAACGCCTCCCACTGCGGGACCTGCGCCCGTTGATCCCAGAGGCGCCGGCGGGTGGGTCACCGCCGACCTCCGGACCCGCCGACGGCGCCGCGGCCAAGCCAGGCGGCCCGGCGCCTTGAGCCGGCTGCGGGGATTTGCCAAGCTTCTGGGCGATCCGGTTCCCGACCCCCGGCACCGACTGGTCCCAGGAGGACCCGCATGCAGAGCGCGACTCGCAGGTCAGTGGTCCTCGCCGTCCTCGGTCTGGCCGCGGCCTGCAACAAGGCCGGAGGAGAGCAGCAACAGCAGCAGCCCGTAGCGGTCGAGCTGCGCGGCGCCGTGGAGAAGGGGCCCTTCGTCATCGGCTCGTCCATCCAGGTCTCGACCCTCGACCCCAACCTCAACCCCACCGGCCAGGTGTTCAACACCCAGACCACCAACGACCGGGGCGAGTTCAGCATCAGCTTCGAGGCCGCCGGGGCGGTGGCCCTCGAGGGCGAGGGCTACTACTACAACGAGGTCGTCGGGGCCCTTTCGTCCTCGACCCTCACGTTGCGCGCCTTCTACGTCCCCTCCGGGTCCGGCTCCCAGCAGGCCTACGTCAACCTCGTCACGCACCTGACCACCGAGCGCATCAAGTCCCTGGTCTCCGGTGGGCAGCCCTTCGGGGAGGCCGTCACCCTGGCCGAGACCGAGCTGCGGGCCGAGCTCGACGTCACCCTGCCCGCGTTCGTCCCCGGCGCGCGCGGCATCCAAATGAACGTCGCCGGCGGCGATACCGACGCCAACGCCTACCTGCTGGCGGTGAGCTGCGTCTTCACCCAGGTGGCGGTGACCCGCGGCGGGTCGGTCGACGCCAACGTCCAGGAGCTCGTCAACGGCGCCGCTCTCGACTTCGCCGACGGGACGCTCAACGAGAGGCTCAAAACCGAGATCCGGGCGGCGCTGCTCGCCCTGGACGTCCGCCAGGTCAGCACCAAGCTGGCCGAGCGGCTTGCCGCCATCGGCTCCGGGCAGCAGGTCCCCGACATGAACCGGGTCCTCGACCAGGACAAGGACGGAATCGTCAACGCCCAGGACAACTGCCCGCTGGCAGCGAACCCGGGACAGGAGAACGCCGATGGGGACGCGGCGGGCGACGCCTGCGACCCCTGCCCGGCGACCCTCTGCCTCGGAACCTGCCTGCCGGCCGCGCCCGCCGAGGGCCGCCCCGCCGACACCTGCTACTTCGCCTGCGGCGGCCAACCGGACTGCAACGCCGGCGAAACCTGCGTCCAGGGCACGGCGCTGGCCCCTTCGCAGCCCGACCCCCAGCACGGGCAACCTGCCGGGGGCACGGGTGGCCTGTGTGCAGTGGGCTGCAGCCCGCTGGACGCCGCGGGCTGTCCGAACGCGACGGCCTGCCTGGTCGCGCGCGACTTCGGGGGTGGCCTGACCTGGAGCTGCGTTCCGCCGGTGCTCCACGCTGCCGCCGCCGAGGGCGCGGCCTGCCAGGATCAGGTCGATTGCGGTCCGGGCCTGGTGTGCGCGGGCGCGCCAGACTTCCCGCTGCAGTCCTGCCGCAGGGCCTGCGACTCCGCCCACCCCAGCTGCGCGGAGCAGCGGGAGTGCCGGAACCTCTCGACGCCGGTCGGCCAGCTCAACCCCACCGCGGCCTGCGAGCTGCCGCCGGGAGCGCAGGGCGAGCCGTGCGCGACGAACCCCGACACCTGCGGCGTGGGGCTGGGCTGCTCCTCCCGGGGCGACCAGTGCCCCGGCACCAACGGCAAGCCGTGCTGCCAGCCGATGGGCGGCGAGAACCAGGAGTGCCGCCCCAACGACCTCTGCGACCCTGGCCTGATCTGCGTGCCTGGCGCCCCGGACGCCCCCTGCGGCGGGAGCCTCGACCGCTGCTGCAAGACCACCGGCGGCCAGCGCGAGCCCTGCAACGCCGACGGAACCTGCGAGTCGCAGCTCACGTGCATGCAGGACGTGACCGGGCAGTGCCTCTACGGGGGCTCTCTGGGCTCGCAGCGCTGCTGCCTGCAGCCGCGGCCCTGCGGCCAGAACGACAGCTGCGATCTGTCCATGGTCTGCACCGCCAGCGTGGTCTGCCCGGATGCGGGCAGGTGCTGCCTTCCGGGCGGCTACAACAGCGGCGACCCCTGCGGCGCGGGCGACTTCTGCTGGGGCTCTTCTGTCTGCGCCGAGCCCGCGGCCGGCCAGAGCTGCCTTTACGGCCTCGCCCGATGCTGCCAGCCCGCCGGCGCGCAAGGTCAGCCCTGCCCCTCGTCGCTCCGCTGCGACTCGGGGCTGTATTGCAGCGCTTCGACTTCGACCTGCGAGGCGGTCGAGCCCTGCGCCGACGGGGACAGCTGCTCCGAGGGCCGGCACTGCATCACCCCTGCCTTGCCGGATCAGTGCGGCGTGGGAGTAGCGAAGTGCTGCATGCCCGCGGGCGGCGAGCTCGAGCCGTGCCTGAGCGGCAACGCCTGCGACGCAGGCCTGGCCTGCGCCGCACTTGCGCAGCAGGGGATCTGCCTCAACGGTGCCATGCAGTGCTGCCAGCCGGCCGGCGACCAGGGTGAGCCATGCCTGGCCAACGAGACCTGCAACCCGGGCCTGGCCTGCCTCTACCCGACGATCGCCGAGCCCTCGGGGGGGACCTGCAAGGTGAGCCCGTGCTGCCTGCCGGCCGGCGGCGACGATCAACCTTGCTTCAAGGACGCCACCTGCAGCCCGGGCTTCGCCTGCATCCACTCGATGGGAGGCGCCGTCTGCCCGGCCGGCCTGGGCTCGTGCTGCCAGCCCGCTGGCGGCGAAACCGAGCCCTGCAACTCCGACTCGACCTGTAGCGACGGCCTGGCCTGCCTCGCGCTGGGGCCCGGCGTCTGCCCCAACGACCAGATGCGCTGCTGCCTGCCGCCGGAGGCCTGCGGGGCCGGCGACAGCTGCAGCCCGGGCCACGTCTGCATCACGCCGACCACCAACACCTGCCCGGAAGGGGTGACCAAGTGCTGCGTCCCGGCGGGCAACTCGGTCAACGAGCCCTGCGCCTCGGGCAACAGCTGCTACAGCAACGCTCTCGCCTGCGTGACGCCGGCCGCGGGTACCTGTCTGTACGGCCAGGGCCAGTGCTGCCAGCCGGCGGGAGCGGCGAACCAGCCCTGCAACGGCTTCAATCAATGCCTCGACCGACTGATGTGCAGCGAGCCGTCCGTGGGCAGCAGCTGCCCCTACGGGCTGGAGCGCTGCTGCCAGACGACCGCGGCCTGCAGCGCGGCCGGGGCCTGCGACGCCGGCTTTGCCTGCGTGACACCGCCCAACCCCGCGATGTGCCCGGTGGGCAAGACCCGGTGCTGCCTGCCGACGGGCGGCGCGTTCGAGGCCTGCGGGGCGGCTGACGCCTGTGACAGCGGCTTCGGCTGCGTCCAGCTGATGGGGCCTGGCAGGTGCCTCAACGGCCTCAACGAGTGCTGCTTCGAGGCCGGTGACGAGGGCGAGGCCTGCTTCGGCGACCAGACCTGCAACAGCTCCCTGGCCTGCCAGGGAGGCAACATGTACTTCATGTGCGACGGCCTGTCCCAATGCTGCCAGCCCGCGGGGAACGAGGGTCAAGTCTGCCTGATGAACGGCACCTGCAGCGCGGCCGACCTCGCCTGCCTCTACTCGGCCACCGCCTGCTCGGGAACGGCCCAGTGCTGCGTGCGTGCGGGCAGGCTCAACCAGCCGTGCCTGGCCGCGAGCAGCTGCAGCTCGAGCGACCTCGCCTGCAGCGGCAGCCCCGGCGCCTGCCCCGCAGGGGTTTCCCCGTGCTGCGTGGAGGCCGGCGGTCAGGGCCAGCCCTGCCTGTCGACGGGCGGCTGCGACACCGCAGATCTCGCCTGCGAGACAGGGGCGATGTGCAGCAATGGCCTTCCCTGCTGCCAGCCGGCGGGAGGACAGCTCCAGGCCTGCCGGCCCTCGGGGACGGTCTGCGATGCTCCCTATGCCTGCATCGCCGGCGGGTGCCCCTTGGGGCTGATGACCTGTTGCCAGTAGGCGGTTGAGTCGAGGCTGGCCGCGCCCCGGAATGCCGATCCATGCTCAGGTCGGCTTCGACCCTCGTGTTCGGGCACGAGTACTGGCTGGGCGTCAGCGTTCACCCCGGGCGCGGCCGGCCACCCCTCTCGCGGAGACGGCGACCGCCTTCGCGTTCCAGATCGACCGGGCCTCGACCGGCGTCTGGGTGCCTCAGCCGATCAGAATCGACCGCAACGGCGATGGCTGGTCGGTGCGACTCGAAGCGGGCGATGCCACCAAGACCGGCACCCCCTCCGCGGTCCCGACGGCAGATGCCTTCGTGAACGTCTCCCCAGTGCGATGGGATCAATGGAACGACTTCGTCCTGCACTTCAAGGTCTCGGACGGCACGGAAGAAGGGTTCTGCGACGTGTGGATCAACGACTCCTCCCAGCCCGCCGTTCACTACAGCGGTCCTCTGGGCTACGGCGGAGACCTTCCCTTCCTGGAGCTGGGAATCCACGTCCCCTCTTGGGCCCAGGCCCGGCCGGCTGGCATCACAGTCGAGCATTGGCTCGACTCTCTCCGCATCGGATATGCGGATGCGAGCTACGCGGACGTCGCCCCGTAGAGCCGACGCGAACTCGGTGGCGAGCCAGGCTCTCGCCCTTCGCTCGGGTGAAGGAGCGCCCGGGCTTCTTTCCCGAGCGCTGGTTGCGCGGCAATGGCGCTCGTGTAGCCTCTCCCCCGACCCGAGCCTCGGCGACCCACCGGCCGAGGCTCCCGGACCTGGCGCTGGACGCCATGGCCGGCGGGGACCTCAGAGGGGCCAGTTGTCCCTCGTGGGCACGCGCCGCGTGGATCGGGAGGTCGCAATGAAGCCCTGGCCCAGATGGACCCTCTCCACCCAGGTGCCCTTGGTCCTGTTGCTGGCTTGTCTGCTCTCCGCCTGCGAAGGCCCGGTCGGCTCGATGCCCGGCGACTCCACGACGATCGGCGCTTCCGACGCTGACCAGGAGATTCTCACGCCCGCGGACGTCGGTGCCCCAGGGAGCGATGCGGGGGTCGATGTCGGGATCGCAAGAGACGTCGGGATCGCAAGAGACGCGGACGAGGCCTCGGGCGAAGACGCGACGGCCGGCCTGGACGCAAGTGCGGGTCAGGATGCCTCGGCGTGGCCGCCCGATGCCGCGGAGCGCCCGGATGCCACTGCCCCCGACGCAGGAAGCCCCGGCGCGGAGTGCGCCACCGAAGCCGACTGCAGCGGCAATCGCGGTTGCGTGGAGGGGATCTGCCGCGACCCCTGCCTGTACGGCTTCTGCCTGCTCTCGAGCACCGGCAGCCATTGCCGCGACGGATACTGCGTCGAGTGCCTGAGCGACGACGAGTGTCAGGAGGAGGGGAGCCGCTGGGTCTGCGACGCCGCTTCCCACACCTGCGTCAGCAAGCCTTTCGACCCGACGGTCACCAAGATCGGCATCTTCTACCACACCTGGCACTGCCCAGCCGCGGCGCCCCCGGTCCACGACATCTCGGAGGTGCTGGCGGGCCGCCAGAGCTGGGGGCCGTATCAGGCCTTCCATTGGTGGGATCAGCCGGCCGAAGGCTACTACTGCCTCACCAACAACACCGGCCTGCTGCAGCGCCACGCGACCCTGCTGCGCGATGCGGGAGTCGACTTCGTCTTCGTCGACGTGACCAACCATGCCTACCGCGACGGGCGCAGCGACCGCACCGCCGCGATGATCACCGAGCCCTTCGAGAAGATGCTGCAAACGTGGAGCGCCATCGCCGGCGCGCCGAAGATCGTGCCTTGGGTGCCGGTGGTCGAGCCCAGCACCAACCCGGCGGTCAACACGGTCGACTACCTCAACGCCCGGCTCGCCGCCTATCCGGGGATGCACTTCCAGCTCTACGGCAAGCCGCTGCTGCTGGTGACCGAGAACACCGAGATCTTCGTCACCAACGCCAGCAAGGTCGCCCAGCTCGAGCAGAGCTACACCGTGCGCAAGATGTGGGCTCACCTCGGCAGCCCGGGCCCCAACTGGAGCTTCATGGAGGTCTGCCGGGAGGACCCCGCGGGCGACGAACCCTGTCGCCAGCGCTCGGCGGTGAGCAACGGCCAGCTCGAGCAGATCACCGCCACGGTCGCCTACCAGCGCACCTTCATGAACAACACCGCGACAGCCCAGGCCCGGCTCCACGGCAGGACCTTCCGCAAGCAGTGGGAGACCCTGCTCAACAACCCCGACGTCCCCGTCGTCACGATCACCGGGTGGAACGAGTGGATAGCCCAGCGGCAGCAGTGCGGGCACCCCGCCTGCCCCTGCAGCACCTTTCCCGATGGCTGCTTCCTCGACACCTACAACGACGAGTTCAGCCGGGACTTCGAGCCGGTCAACAATCCCACCGGGGACTTCTACTACCGCCTGCTGGTGGACTGCATCGCGCTCTTCCGCAGCGGCTTGACCTGCGCCGAGGCCGACCCCGACCGCCTCTGCTGCCGAGACCCGTGAGGGAAGGACGGCCTCCCCTGGCTCGAGCTTTGGCGAGAGCCACTCTGGAGGGCCGAACCGCGACGAGCCTCGCCGTCGCCTGCGACTCCTCAAGGCGCGGGCTGCGAGCGCTTCGCCTTCCGGCAAACACGTGCGACGGCAGGCTCGGCTCTCCGGCCTTATAGAAGACCCCGGAGCCAGCTCGGCACGCCATGGGATTCAAGCGGATGAAGGGGGTCACGGGGCTCGTCTACGTCCCAGGCAAGGACGACGAGGCGAAGAAGCATCCCTGCCCCGACTGCCATTTCTGCCAGTGGTGCAGCGACGACAGGTGCGGGCTGTGCTTGGAGAGCAGAGTACGAAGCCCTGCCGGGACCGTGACGAGCCACGGGCGGAAGCGCCGCCGGAGCTCGAATCGCTAGCCGTCGGACGAAGATGCCCGCCTCCGGTCCCTTCTCCAGAAAGACCTGCTCGATGAGCTCAACCTGCTCGTCTTCGCCGTCGCCCTCGAGGCCGGCAAGAGGCTCTTCGGCGCCGGAACGGTCCCGACCGCCTTCGAGCTGCTCGGCTCGCGCACGACGGGCAAGGGCGTGGTCATCACCACCTACCGCAGGGTGGACCGAGCTCGAGCGGCGCCACCGCGGAGGGATGGTCACGCGAGAGCCCGCGCGCAGCGAGGCGGGAGGTCGCGAAGTGGGGCTGCCGGCGCCCGGTTGTGCATGGCGACAGCCTTCGTCTACGCTCCCGCCGCCCATCCGCATGCCAGTGACGTCTCGGTGGGCGAGGAGTGCTACCATGGCCATGTGCCACAGCGTCACCCGGCGCAAAGCCACGAGCTGCGTCTTTCCCGATCGCTGCGTGGTGTGCGGCCGGGAGCATCCCGGAAACGCGGTGCGCGTCTCATCCAAGGCCACCGGTTGGTACACGATCGTCTTCTGGATGGCCGGCTCGAAGTTCACCGTCGATGTCCCCGCGTGCCAGGTATGCGGGCGCGCCTTCCTGCGGCAGCGACGGCTGCGCATGGTTGCCACCTGGGCGGCGACGCTCGTCGGGGTGCTCCTGGCCCTGCGCGTCCTGCGCCACTACGAGGGGTCGGGGAAGAGCTGGCTCGCGATGGGGCTCGCGCTGCTCGCGATCAGCCCGTGGTTCTTGTGGCAGATGTTCTCCGCGCCCGCCTTCGACCTCACGGTCGGAGACAAGAAGGTCGACTACGAGTTTCGCGACCAGGTCTACGCCAGCGAGTTCGCTGAGCTGAACGGCGAAGCGCAGTGACCGTGCCGGTCACGCCAGCTTCGCGAGCAGCCAGGCCATATTCTCGCCGAGCCGGCGCATGGTCTTCATCCCCTCGACGTCGCCCTCGACCTCCCCCTTCTCCCGCCCCACGCCGATGTTCCAGTACGAGGACCCGACGACGATCATCTCGCCGATGAGGAAGAAGTGGTTGAGGGTGTCGAAGGCGTGGATCGCGCCGGCGCGCCTGACGGCGATCACCGCGGCGCCGGGCTTGCGCGCGAAGCTGTTTCCGTTCTGCCGCGAGACGTAGCCCGCGCGGTCGATGAGGGCCTTCATCTCGGCGGTCACGTCGGCGAAGTAGACCGGGCTGCCCAGGATGATGCCGTCCGCGGCGAGCAGCTTCTCGATCGCCACATTGCCGAAGTCGGCGCGACCGTGGCAGCGCCGGTCCTTCGTCTGGCCACAGCGGCCGCAGGCGGTGCAGCCCCGGACCTCCTCGCCGGCGAGGTCGACCACTTCGCACTCGATGCCCGCCTCACGCAGGGGCGCGATCGCCGCGGTGAGCAGGACGGCGGTGTTGCCATTCTTGCGCGCCGATCCGTTGACGGCGACGACCTTCAGGGTGCGAGCAGGGGAAGTGGGCACGGGGAGCTCCTTCGGGCGGCGAGGCGCGAGGATGATAGTCGAGCGCAAGCGCGGGCTGCGCCGGCTTTCGCCTGCTGGGTCGCCTCCCTCCCGAGCGCTGGGGCGCCCTGCCCCAGCTCTGCCTGAGCCTTGGCAGCCAAAGCCCACGCTCGCCGTGCAGCTCGAGTTCGACATTGCGCACCGCCCCCCTGCGTTCGGCGACTTGTTGCACGAGGTCGTGCGCCCCCCCCAGGCGACGATGCCGGCCGAGCGGCGGGAGGACGAGCTCGGCGAGGACCCGCCCGGTCCCTTCGCGCGGCGCCATCCGGAGCCTAAGCCGCGATCACGAGGCTGCCCGCTTGGCCGAGCGGCTCCGGCACAGGCGCAGGGCTGCGAGCAGCGCCGCCGCCGCCATCCACCCGCTCGCCTCGCCCGTGCGGGCCATGCCGCACGAGCAGCCGGTCCCCGGCTGCGTCAGCCCGACGCCCGCATACGCGTTGCGCACCGAGGTGCAGGCCCAGTCCGGCCATCCCTCGACGGAACTGCGCGGGTGCGCGAGATCTCCCCGTGGAACCATGCGTCCCGGGCGGCCCGCCGCACCGAACGGCCGGTTTCGGCTAGGGTGCCTCGAACACACGAGGAAGCAGTCCCATCCAGGCAGCACCGAACCCGTGGGCGAGTCCGGCCCAGCATGAGCGCAGGAACCCTATGGTCTCCCTGATCGTCACCCACCCTGGAAGCGCCCACAAAGACGACTTTCTTGCGGTCTGCCTGCTGGTGGCGAAGTACGGCGCGCCCGTCGTGAGGCGCCCGCCCACCGCCGCCGAGCTCGCGGACCCTGCGGTCTGCGTGGTGGACATCGGAGACGAGCATTGCGCCGAGCGGATGAACTTCGACCACCATCAGCTTCCCCGCGAGCACGCCCCGACCTGCTCGCTGAGCCTGATCCTGCAGCACCAGGGGCGCTACCAGGACGCCCGGCTGCTGTGCTCCTGGCTCGAGCCGGCCGAGTGGCTCGACGCGCGAGGGCCGCAGCGCACGGCGGACTGGATGGGGGTGAGCCGGGAGACGCTCGATCGCCTTGGCTCGCCCATCGACGCGGCTCTGCTGCACCGGTTCAGCCTCTGCTCCACGCTTTCGCCAGGAGCGCTGCTCTACGAGGTCATGCGTCTCGTCGGCGAGGAGCTGAGCGAGCACCTGACGACCGCGCGCGCCAGCATCGACTGGGTCGCCAGCCACGCGGAGAGGTGGAAGCTGGAGGCGCGTGGCGAGGCGTTCGAGGTGCTCTTCCTGCCCCGCCTCGAGCCGCTGCCCGACGATCCCTCGACCGCGATGGAGCGCTACATCCGCACCGCTGGCCTGGGCGAGCGCATCGCCGCCCTCATCTACCCCGACCGTCGCGCGACCGGCTTCGGGCTGGCTCGCTTCAACGACCACCCGAGGTTGGACTTCTGCCGAGTGGCCGCCCAGCCCGACGTGCACTTCGCCCACAAGAGCGGCTTTCTCTGCAAGACGTCGGCGACTTCGCGCGAGCGGCTGCGGGAGCTCGTCTGCGCCGCTTGGGGGGGATGATCCCGGCAGGTGGAGCGTCGGGCCAGCCGTCTCCCGGCGACCCGAGCGCTCTTGACGACTCGGTGTGCTCGCAACGAGCATGTCCGTCGCTTTGTCTTCGCTGCGGCTCGCTCCTGGAAGCCATTCACCATGGGCAAAGCTGGATCTCGCTCGAGAGGTGTCGACCAACCTTTTTCCTGATAGGCCGAGAAACAGGAGGGCACTCATGACCACGACGAAGCTGCAGCCCCACAAGAAAGTGAACCTGAGGGCGCCTCGCCTTGAAGACGCCCCCAAGACCGCGTCGCCGGCCGTCTCCCCGGCAAGAGACAAGACCTCCATCGCCAGTGGCGGCCATGGGGCGGCAAGGGCAACGGCAACCGCCGACGTCTTCGAGGCATCCCCCGGAGCGGGCGCTGTGCCCCCAGCCCTGTTCTCCTCGGCCGAGCTCTCCAGCTGGAGCCAGCAGATCTCCGATCTACGTGCACCCGGCAACGAACCTGCGTTCGAGTCAGCGCGGCAGGTCTTCTCGGAGATCCGCCTCCGCCGCGCCGCGCAGCATCCGGGCGCAGTCGCTGACGCTCTGCTGACCCTCGTCGGGACTCGCGGCGAGGTGAGGCCGCGGATGACCGATGTCTTCCAGAACATCGGTGAGGGCCAGCCCTTCGCCATCAGCCTGCGAACGAATGCCCCGGTCGCATATCGGGACCAGGTCGCCAAGCACGACACTCCCGAGACGCGCCGCCTGCTGCACACCATGCTCGGCGGGCTCATGGAGATGCCGACCACCGTCGCCGCCTCGGGCGCGACCGACTACTTCCTCGGCACGGGCTCGTTCAACCAGACCAAGAAGGCGGGCGTCGGCCTGCTGTCGAGCTCCAATGCTTGGGCCAAGGAGGCCCAGTGGAAGAACGCCGACACCCAGCGGGTCGTTCAAGCGCTCTTCGTCGACCAAGAGTACGACTCCAGCCACCTGGGCAATCTGCTGACCCAGCCCGATGAAGAGTTCCAGGGCTACCCGGATGCCAGGCTCTGGGAAGCGGCCCGGAACTCGACGTCCGCCAGCCCGTTCGCCATGACGCACTCCGTGCGCAACAAGGAGCTCATCGGCGCGATGATGCGCGAGCTTGAGACCC
>JACRCT010001235.1 GCA_016218885.1 Deltaproteobacteria bacterium
CACGAGCGGCGCATTCCGCTGGCGCGCCCAGGACGGCTCGCACGGGCAGTACTCCTACTCGGCGAGCAAGACCAGCTTGCCGGCGACCTGGAGCCAGACCGGGACCTACGCCGGCTACGCGCGGTCGGCCTACGTCGAGGGCACGACCACGGGTGGCACGCTCGGCAGCGCGGTGCTCAGCTGGGACGCGCCGACGACCTTCACCGACGGCTCGGCGCTAACCGATCTCACTGGCTACCGGATCTATTACGGCACTTCTTCGGGGAGCTACGCGACCACCGTGAACGTGTCGAACCCGGCCGCGGTCAGCTACACGATCAGCAACCTGCCTGGAGGGGCGACCTACCACTTCATCGTGACCGCCCTGAGCGCTTCCGGGGGAGAGAGCGCCTTCTCGAGCGAGGCGAGCAAGGCGATTCCATGAGCAGGCTTTCCAACGAGCTGTTGTCCTCTAGAATGGGATGCTGCCATGCAAAAAGGAGAACTGCCGTGAAGAACCATAGCCTCTTGCCTGCTCCTGGCGTGCGCATCGTAGTGGCTCAGCTGTTCCTACTGGTCTCCGCGCCCGCATTTGGAGCCGTCTCTTTCACCAACGGCCAATGGTCGACCAGCTTCAACTGTGCTGAATGGATTCAAGGTAGCGCCTTGGCGTGCGACGGGCTTGGTCTCGCTGGCGGCTGGACCACGAGCGACGGCTCGAAAGACCAGATAACGAGCAACGCGAACAATCCAGGCGGTCTAGGTCACAAAGGCTTTCGGCACTGGAAAGGCCCCGGTCATAACAATGTGGGCGGGGGCATCGCCTTGGAGTTCCCCTCACCCCAAAAGGAGTTCTGGGTGCGATGGTACATGCGGTACCAGTCTGGCTTTTCTTGGACCAATGGGTACCCGCTGTACGACAAGATTCTATACATACATGCATCGGGCTCGGAAGTGATTCCAGAGTTCTATTATAACGATTTTGTCCTTATCGCTCAAAACACACCCGATTATTATCAAGTTCAGGCCAGAGACGTGGGATGGCAAGCCGTCAACGGAGGCAGCGTAGGAGACGGAGCGTGGCACCAATACGAAATCCATCTGAAGATGGACACCAATGGAGCCGATGGCATTGGTGAGCTATGGATCGACGGCAACCTTCAAATCTCAAAGACGGCAGTGAACTGGAGCGGCGGGAGCGCTTCGGCAAGGAGTGGCTGGAGCTACATGCTGATCGGCAGCAACTGCAATGAAGTCGCGAACGCGTCGGATGAATATGCCGACTTCGACGACATCGCCGTCTACAACGTGACTCCTCCCAACCGAGACGCCACCGGTAGGGCCTTCATTGGCTCCCTCGGCGGCGGGACTGTCGACACGCAACCGCCGGTCCGCACGAATGGCGTGCCCTCGGGTACCCTCGCTTCGGGCACGACCTCGATCGTGGTTTCGCTCTCCACTAGCGAGAACGCGACCTGCAGATACGCGACCCAGGCTGGAGTCGCCTATGGCTCCATGACCGGCTCGTTCTCGGCCACCGGCGCGATGAGTCACTCGTTCACCGCCACGGGCCTCACCAGCGGCACCTCCTATTCCATGTACGTGCGCTGCCAGGACGGCGCGGGCAACGTGAACCCGGACGACTACGTGATTGCCTTCAACGTCGCTGCTGGGGGTGTTCGTCCCTCGGCGCCAAGGAACCTGCGCGTTCAGTAGTCCCTGCTCATCCCGCCCATCTTCGCCAGCTGGATGCTCATCGCCGTACCCCTGGCCGCGCCCTCTCGGAAACCGTCGCCGCTCGCCAGGCCGCCGCGATGGCGCTCTGCTCCGCGGCGGCGGTCCTCATCCGCCTCTGCGGGAGCTGACCAGCCGCCTCACCCTCGGTAGCCGGTCCCAGGCTTGCGCCGCTCGAACTCGGGGCACAGGTAGGTCTCCTGCACCCACTCGGTCACCGTGCGCCAGATCCGGAGCATGTCCTCCTTGGTGCTTGCGGCGGCGTACCCGGCCTTGTTCCCCCTGAAGCAGGCGAGCCCACCGTAGAGGCCATGGCCGGCGGGCGAGTAGTCGGACCAGGCGCAGCCAAAGCAGATCTTGAGGAAGTCCCCCTCCGGGACCTGGCGCTGGAGGTCGGCGAGCTCGTCCTCGAACCAGCCCGTCTCGCCCCGCGACTGGAGCCGAGTGCCACCGGCGGTGAGCCCCAGGCCGAGGTCCTCGCTCTCGATGCCGCCGTTGGTCTTGGGACCGCCGAGCCTCAAGCGGACCTCGAGCGTAGCGGCGACCTCTCTCCCCGCTGCGACCACCGTCAGCGGCAGCTCGAGCTCGAGCGTGCACGCGCAGAGCGAGCCCGCGGAGAAGGTGAAGCGCGACGTGTCGGCGCCTTCGCCCGCGCACGCGAGCTCCAGGGAGTCGAAGTCCGTTCCCTCGAACTCCACGCCGCACAGCGCCATGCGGAGCGTCTTCCCGTGGTTGCGGATGGTCGTCGCGATCTCGCCGTGAGCGTCGCGGTATCGAGCCGGGTAGGTTGCCTGCATGCCCGTACGATAGCTGGACCTTCCCGGCAGCTGGCGGGGCGCTCGTCCGGGCTCCCTTCATTGCACTGGGCTGTGGAGGCAGGGGGACGAGGGCGGTGGGGCTTGCTCGAGGCTGCACCGGCTCCTAAGAAGTGATCTCCCAGCAGCCTTTCGACCGAGGAGCAACGATGAACTGCGGCCGTGGCCTCACCGTCTTGGATGTGCGCAGCCTTGTCCTGCTGGCGACGGTGGCGGTGGGCTGCGCCACGCCCCGTGGCGTCTCCCCGGGCGACGGAGGCGCCCTGCGCCTGCGGACACCGCTGGACCTCCGGTACAAGGTCGCCGGCGAGGGCCCGACGACGCTGGTCCTGCTGCACGGAAGCTTCGATCGCCTGGAGACCTGGGACGCGGTGACGCCGCGGCTGGCGCGGACCTTCCGCGTCGTGGCGCTCGATCTCCTTGGCTTTGGGGAGACCCGCAACCCGCTGGGGGCCTACCAGCCCGACGCCTTGGCCGACGGGGTGGTGCTGGCCCTCGACGGGTTGGGCGTGCAGAGGGCGGTCATCGTCGGCAACTCGCTGGGCGGCGCCGTGGCGGCCCGCTTCGCGGCGCGCTTCCCCGAGCGCACCGAGGCCCTGGTCTTCGAGGACGCCAGCCTCTACGAGGGCAGCACCGGCCTGGAGGCCGGCCGGGCGCTCGCCGCCGCCCTCCAGCGCGCGCAGGCGGTGGGCCGCGCTCCCTCCGACGTCCAGGCGCGCCTCGAGCTCAGGGCGGCGGTGGCCGCCGTCCTTCGGGCGGTGCTCAAGACGCCCGGGGTCGTCAGCGAGGCGCTCGTGGACCACTTCACCGCGGGCTTTCTCCCACCGCGCTTCGATGCGGCGGGCAAGGCCGGCTTCGACCGCGAGGCTGCGCCGGAAGCGTCCAACGCGCGCGCCACGACGCGCTTCCCCGTCCTGGCCGTCTGGGGAATGGAGGATCCGCTGGAGAAGGTCTCTGACGCGGAAGACCGTCTGTCCGAGGGGTTCCCAGACGCGAAGCTCGTGCTGCTGGGCGGCTGCGGTCACGTGCCGCACCTGGAGCGGCCCGAGGACTTCGCGGACATCCTGGAGAAGGCCTTCGCTCCCGGGGGCGCCTTGCCTGCCGACGACGTCTTCCTGCCGGCCCCTGGCGCCAAGCCGCCGAGCCGACTGCCACCGACCCGCTCCAGCCGCGCCTGGCTCGCGGCGTACGCCGACCAACCTGAGGTCCTGGCCGAGCTGGCCTTCGTCCTGCTCGCCCGCGGGGATCTCCCGGGGGCGGAGCGCGCCGCGGCGAGGATCGGCGGAGAGGTTTCAGCGCAGGCTCGCGCGGTCAAGGCGATGGTTCAGGGTGCGCTGCGCGAGCAGCGCGGCGAGGCCGGCGCGGTCGAGGCCTACCTAGAGGCCCTGGGCGGCCTGAGGCCCAGGAGCGAGGGCATGCTCCTCGAGCAGCTGGTGCGCTACCCGCTGACCGGCGAGGAGGGCCAGAGAGTAGATGCGGCCTTGGCGCGGTCTCCGGTGGGCGCCGCCAACGATCTCCTGCGGTACGTCGCCCGCCTCGACCGCAAGCTCAGCCTCGAGCGCTACGAGGAGGCGCTCAAGGAGTTCGAGATGCTGGAGGCCATCCTGGTCGAGATCCCGGCCCACCAGGCGCTCGTGCAGCTGCGCAAGAGCTGGACCCTCCTGAAGCTGGGGAGGTTGCAGGAGGCTCAGCAGGTGGCCGAGATCGCCAGCCGGATGTCGCGGGGCGGGGGGCCAAGCACGGCCTGCTTCCACACCGTGGACCGGCGTATCGCTCGGGCCGAGGGGCGCCCGGTCGCGGCGGAGGAGGCGTGCGATCAGGCGAAGTTCCCGCCCGCGCTCGGGGTTTCCCCGCCCGCACTCGCGGCGCTGAGCCCGCTCTTCGCGCCGCTCAACGCGACGCCCGGCTCGCCCGGCAGGGCGGAGGAGGTCGCCTCCCGTAGCCAGGGCCTGCAGCCGGTGGCGAGGACGCCCTCGGGTGCCGTGGCGCTGGCGCGGTTTGCCCTGGAGCAGGGACGCGTGGAGCAGGCCCTACTCGCGCTCAAGGCGGTCCCCGACTTCGCCACGGTGCAGATGCCGGAGTTCCACCGCCTCCGGCTGGCGCTCGAGGCCAGCGCGGGCAACGCCAAGGCGTTGGACGAAGCCCGGGCGTTCGTCCTCGCCGATGACTCCGAGCCCTGGCGGCGCGTGCTCCTCACGACCCTTCACGCCGCAGGCCGGCACGCCGAAGCTCAAGCCGGGCTCTGGGAGCTCGCGTTCCGGACGGGCCGCGCGGCGACGCCCGAGCTGTTGCAGGAGCTCGCCTACGGTGAGGCCTCGCTGGGGAACCTCGAGAGGGCGCGACAACTCCTCGGCAACCTGCAGGCGGAAAGGTGGGGCGACCCCTCCTTCGAGGATCTGCCGCATATCGTCAAGGCGCGCGACCGCCTCAAGGCCGCACGCTGAGCAGCCGCCAGGTAAGCCCTCTCCCTCGGCTCAGGTCCGGGCACGCGCAGAGCCCCCGGGGCGGGCACTGGAACTCCGCCCGCCCGCGGGCGAGACTCGCTGTCGCGCGTCCTACCCGGCGCGAGCCAAGGAGCCCCGCATGCACCTCGTTGCCTTCGCCTCTCTCCTGTTCCTGGCTGCCCCGCCTGCCGCCAACGCGCCTGCCGTTGCCGCCCCCGCGGCGGCTCCACCAGCGCCGGCCGTCAAGCTCTCGGGGAAGGTGGAGGCGGCCGAGCCCGTCGCGCCCGCCGTGAGCTCCGAGCGCAAGTGGAACCCGTACCTGGACGAGAAGCAGGACCGGAACGCCACGCGCTACGACACGCTCAAGAAGGCCGTGGACGTCCACGTCAGCACCCGGATCAGCAAGGGCCTCCCGCAGTACGAAAAGAACCGGACCCACAACCGCACCTGGAGGACGAAGGCGCTCAAGGAGCTGCGCGCCGTTGCGGATCGCAGCCCCTACGACGAGCACGCGCTGGCCCTCTTCCTCTGGTGGGAGGCCCAGGACCAGGGCGTCGAGCCGAAGGAGGCGGTGCAGGCGCTGGAGGAGGCTGCCGTGCGCCTCAAGGGCACCCCGGGCTACTCCTACGTGCGCCAGGACCTCGCCAGCTTCCTCGCCGAGACAGGCGCGCCGGGGCGCGTCAGGCCCCTGCTCGAGGAGACCCTCGCCAACGTCACCGACGAGGAGGCGCGCAGGACGCTCCACCAGTGGCTGGGCGATCTCGCCCGCCGCGAGGGACGCTTCGCCGACGCCGACCAGCACTTCCAGGCCGTCCTGGAGAAGGCGGAGCAGAAGCTCACCCGGCTCCTGGCGCACTACGGCCTGCTGTGGTCCTCCTTTGCCGCCGGGGACTGCAAGCGGGCCACCAACGCCATCGCCGAGATCCGGCGGCTGGAGGGGCAGTTCAGGAACGACTGGCACGGCGGCGCCATCTTCGGCCGCGTCCGCCCCGATACGCTGGAGATCGGCGCGGCCTGCAGGGCGGCGGGACACGGCGGCCCTCCGGCTCCATCCGGGGAGGCGGCGGGCGAGGACGGTGAGGAGGAGATCTCGACCCAGGGCGGCGGGAATGCCTCGCCGCAAGCGCTCGCGACCGACGTTCTCTCCCGGTGCTACGCGCGCGCGGCCCGGCGCAGCCCCGAGCAGGCGACGCCCGTGCTGGTCACGGCCTCCGGGGAGCTCAAGGCGCCCGTCCTCCGCGTGCAGGACGCCGCGACGAAGAAGCCTTGGCCGCTGGGCGAGGCCTTCGCGGCCTGCGGTCGGGAGGAGTTGGCCAGGAGCGGGCTGGAGCTGCAGGGCACGATCGAGGGGGAGCTGCGCATCGAGCCGCGACGCAGGGAGTAGCTGCGCGGCGGCGGGCTCGCGGCGTGCCGGCCACCTGAAGACGAGCAGCCGGCCAGAGAAAGGAAACCTCCTCCAGGACCAGAGGTCCTCATCCTCGTTCGCGCCTAGGGCTCGGCCGGGCCCCGGGGCGCTTCAGCGTGCGCCAGCCGCGACGAGCGCCTCCGCCACGGCCGCGTGGTTGGTGCGCCGGGCCACGATGAGCGGCGTCAGGTTCCGCTGGTCGTGCACGTTGACGTCGGCGCCGGCCCGGATGAGCAGGCGCACGATGTCGAGGTGCCCGTTCAGCGCCGCCATCATCAGCGGCGTCGAGCCGTCGATCGCCTTGGGGTCGACCCGGGCCTTCGAGGCGAGCAGGAGGCGCACGGCCTCGGTCCTGCCCTTCATGGCGGCGACCGTCAGCGCGGTGTAGCCCAGCGAGCCGGTCGCGTTCGCATCGGCGCCCGCGCCCAGGAGCACGCGCACGACCTCGAGGTGACCGGCCTGCGCCGCGGAGTCGAGCGCGCGCATGCCGACGGGGTTGGTCGCGCCCACCGGGACGCCCGCCGCGAGGGCGGCCCGCACCCCGGCGACGTCGCCCGTGAGCGCGGCCTGGACGAGGTCCTGCTTGGTGAATGGCTTGTCCGGGCGCGAGGGAGGCGCGGACGGCGCTGGGGTCGACGAGGCGGCGGCCTCGGCCAGGTTGCGCCGGTTGACCTTGATGATGTGGTAGCCGAACTGCGTCTCGACGACGGGGCCGATGGCGCCGGCCGCCTGCGAGAAGGCGGCGTCCGCGAAGGGCTTGACCATTGCGCTGCGGCGGAACTCGCCGAGGTCGCCGCCCTGCTCCTTGCTGGGGCAATCCGAGGTCTCGCGGGCCAGCCGGGCGAAGTCCTCGCCGGCGAGCAGTCGCTGGCGCACGGCCTCGGCCCTGGCCTTCTTGGCCGCGCGCTCGTCCGCCGTATCCGACGGCCTGGTCATGATGAGGATGTGGCTCGCGGTGACCGTTTCCGGAGCGGCTGGGCTGGCAGCGAGCGCGACCTGGTGCACGAGCAGTGGGCCGAGCGTCGCCAGGACTGCGACGAAGGGAGGCGTCATGGAGTGTGACCTCTCGGATGAAGGCCTCGCGAATCTCGACGATCGCGCAGCGGGGCGTCAACGAACGAAAATGCGCCTTGGAAGAGCGAACCCTGTTTGCAGTGAGTCGTGGGGGAGGTGCACCTCGGGACGTCCATCCCGCGGGAGGCCTACGCCTCGCTGGCACCGGTGGCCGGTCAGGTGCCGAGCGGCGCGTGGCTGCTGCTCTCATACCTGCCGTGGGCCGAGCAGCTCGAGCGCGGGTACGCCGAGGAGGGCGAGCGGCTGGCGCAGGCCCAGGCGGCGAGGCAGGTCGTGGTGCGGGAGCGAGAGACCAAGGCGGGCTCGGGGTTCGCACGAGGGGCTGGCGCAGCAGATCGCCCAGAGCAAGGGCATGGGCGCAGACGTGCACTGGGGCAACGAGGGTTCCCGCAGCGACGAGCGAATACGGCCGGTTCTGGTTCGGATCCTCGCGTGCTGCTCGGCTGGAGCGCCGGCGCGAAGACCGCCTACGAGATCGGCCGGCGGCTCGAGTCCGCCGGGGAACGGGTCGCCCTGACCCCTCAACAGGCTCGAGGTGGACAAGACGTCGGCCCAGGTCGCCTCCGAAGAAGGGAGAGGACGATGAACAAGCCCGCCGCCAAGCTGGCCGAGAACCCGCCGGGACCAGCGAAGCAAGAGCAGGATTCACTCACGACTTCCTCGTGCCTGCTTCCATCAGGTGTCTGGCCGCCTCCTCCGTCCGTACCTAGAGAAGGAACTCATCCGCCATTGAAACAGACCATGTTCGAGCCGCACGACGCGCCGTTCTGCTTGTTGGAGAGATTGGTTACGGCTGGAACCGCCGGATTCGATTGGCGTCGGCATCGGCGATGTAGAGGCCGCCACCGGGGGCAGGGCTCAGCATCTTGGGAAAGGTGAAGCGCGCCGCCGAGCCCAAGCCATCGATCGCGCCATAGCGCCAAGGAAAGCCGGCGATGGTCGCGAGCGCCCCGTTGGAGCGCGTGCGCAGAATTCCCGTCTGAATCTCCACGAAGAAGAGAGTGCCGCCCACGAAAGCGATGCCTCCTGGGCTGGCAAGCGTCTTGCCGGGGGTTGGGCCATCGCTGGCAGGGCGGCACTGGAAAGGGATGCCGAGAACGGTTTGCACCGCCCCGGTGGCGGGCTCCACGGTGCGGATGGTGCAACAGCCGCGGTCGGCCACGTAAAGCAGGCCGTCAGGTCCCAGGGCGAGCCCCACCGGGAGCCCGAACCTCGCGTCTCGGCTGCCGTCGGGGTCGTCCTCGCACCCGAAGCTGTTGTAGCTGCCATTGAGGGTCGTGACCTGACCGTTGACGATCTTGCGGATACGGCCGATCTCCTCCGCCACGTAGACCTCGTCCGAGGAGCCCAGCGCGATATCGGTAGGCATGCAGAACCGAGCCGTGCCCGCTGGGCCGTCCTCCGACCCGCAGGACCCGTCGCCGGCCAACGTGGTGACCGAGTTGTCGGTAGGGACAATCAGGCGGATGGTGGCATTCCCGAAGTCGGCAAGGATCAGCGCTCCATCCGACCGCTGGCGAAGTGCTCTGGGCCAAGCGAACCTCGCGTCCTCCAACCTGCCGTCCACCAGACCGCTGTTGCCCGCCGAGCCCGCCAGCGTGGCCACCATGCCCTCTGGGGAAAGAGTGCGGACGACGTGATTGGAATCCGTGAAGTAGACGAGCCCGGTACTGTGATCGGCAGCGATGCCAAAGGGCTGCTCGAGAATGGCCGTATCGCGTGGGCCGTCCCGCCAGGTGATCAAGGGGCCTCCCGCAATGCCCGTGAGGGTATCGTGCTCCAGCTTCCGGAGACGGTGGCTGCAGGTCTCGGCGAGGTAGGCAATGTCTCCCGACACCGCCAGCCCGGACGGACAGGCGAGTTTCGCCTGCAGCGCCGGTCCGTCGACGAGGCCCAGACCGGTTCCTGCCTCCGTGCTGACTTGCCCTCCCCAAGTGACGAAGCGAATTCGGTGATTGCCGCTGTCGGTGAATACGAGACCCTCCGGGGTCGCGGCCATCTGCAGGGGGGCGTTCAGCCTCGCCTCCGAGCCCGCTCCATCGACGCAGCCGCTCTCGCTGCCCCCCGCGAGAGTGGTCACCGTTCCGACAGCCGTTCCGCTCCTCCAGAGAACCCGGATTCGCCCTTCATTCTCCGCGATGTAGATGTTGCCTGAGGGGTCCTGCGCCAGGGCAGTGACAAAGCCGAATTGAGCGGTGGCGGCGGCGCCATCGCGGTAGCCGCAGACCCCTCCGGTCCCGGCGGCGGTGTTCACGTTGGTGCCGTCATAGGTGCGAACGGCGCAGTTGTGCATGTCGGCGATGAAGATGAGGTTATCGACTTTGATCACGTCCGATACGGAGGCGAACATCGCCTGGTCGGCCGGGCCATCTTGGAAGCCCCAATGGGGGCTACCCGCGACCCAGCTGAGGTTGCCATTGATGAGCGCGCGAACTTGGGCATTTCCGTCAGCAATCAGCACCGTGCCGTTGGAGAGCTCGAACATGCCCTGGGGGTAATAGAGAGTACCAACCCCGGGCGGCCCGTCAGCGTCCCCAGGGACGAAGGGCGTCCCGGCTTCGGTGGAGACCATCCCCGTGGTCAGGTTCACACGCCGGATGAGGGAGCTGGCGTGCTCGGCGACCAGCAGATCCCCGTTGGCCAAAAGCAGCAGGCGGGCCGGCTGGAAAAAGCGTGCCGCCATCAGCTGGCCATCGAGGTATCCGGGGGGCGCGATGCCGGCCACGGTCGATACGCAACCGGAGACGTCGTCGACGATGCCGTCACAGTCGTTGTCCAAGCCATCGCAGCGGGTCTCGGCAACCTCGTAGTCAGGGCCGTAGTCCAGAGCGAGGCACTCCTGCCAGGCTTGGTCCTGGCAGCGCTTCACCCCACTGGCGCAGACGCCCACGCTCAGTGAGCAGCGGGGAGCGGCGACGATCACGTCGGTAGCGCCGTCGCAGTCGTTGTCGAGGTCATCGCAGCGAGTCTCCTCGACCTCGTAGTCCGAGCCGTAATCCGAGACGGTGCAATCAAGCCAACCGCCCGCGCCGCCGCACCTCTTCACCGCGCTGGAGCAAACGCCTGCAGTTAGAGCGCAGCTCGGAGGTTCGAGGATGTCGTCGGTGGCTCCGTCGCAGTCGTTGTCCAGGCCCTCGCAGCGGGTCTCGGCGACCTGGTAGCTCGGGCCGTAATCCGGGACGGTGCAGGCGAGCCAGCCGGCCGCGCCGCCACACCTCTTCACCGCCGCGGCGCAGACCCCCGCGGTGAGGGCGCAGCTCGGAGCATCGACGAGGGTGTCGTCGGTCGCCCCGTCGCAGTCGTTGTCCTCGCCGTCACAGCGGGTCTCGGCGACCTGGTAGCTCGGACCGTAATCCTGCGGGGTGCACTCGAGCCAGCCGGCCGCGCCGCCGCACCTCTTCACCGCCTCGGCACAGATCCCCGTGGTGAGGACGCAGCTGGGGGCATCGACAAAGTCGTCGGTCGCCCCGTTGCAGTCATTGTCCAGGCCGTCGCAATCGGTCTCGGTGACCTCGTAATACAGGCCGTAGTGCTCGCTCGTGCAGTCGAGCCAGCCGCCTGCGCCACCGCAGGTCTTCACCCAACCCTTCCAAGGTCGTAAGCAGTGGGTATTGCTGCGGGATTTCTGACCCCATTGTGCGGGCGGTCCGAACCAGGCATCTTGCGTCGCACCTGAGCACGAGGTGGGACCACCATGATGATGGACGAGATCTTCGGACG
>JACRCT010001236.1 GCA_016218885.1 Deltaproteobacteria bacterium
CTGCGCCGCGGGGGAGGTCTGCAACACCGCCAACCAGTGCTGCACCCCGAGATGCGAGGGACGGACGTGCGGAGATGACGGATGCGGCGGCGAGTGCGGTCCCGGCTGCAACCCGGGCCAGCTCTGTAGCAACGGGACATGCCTGCTTCCGGCAGATGCCGGAACCAGCGCGGGACCTGATGCCGGACCGTCGATTCCCCATAAGGTCCTGATCTTCCACGGACACGGAGGGGTCGGTCCGGAGGGCATGTGGGGCGACATGAAGCACGCGGACACCCTCGCGGTGTGTGCTCAAGAGGGGCTCACGGCGTCGCACGCCACCACCTGGCCAGGGTCTCTCACCGACTTCAGGCTGGTGATCCTCCCGGCCCCAGGTTTCAACGAGGCCGCGGCGCGCTTCTCGGCTGGCGAGGTGGCTCAGATCAAGGCCTTCCTGGAGGCGGGCGGCATCCTCGCCATCGAGGCCGAGAAAGCAGTCGTGCTCGATCACGCCTGCATCGAAGCGCTGCTCGCCGACCTGGGCAGCCCGGCGAGGTTCGAATCCGGCTGGGTCGATGGCAAGGCCACGCGAATCACCACGCACGCCTTGACGAGCGGGGTCACCAGGATCGGGTTGGCCGCGGCGGGCCAAATGGTCTTGAACGGCGAGCAATGCATCGCTGCCACTGAGGAGGCCTGCGTCGTTGCCGCGCGAGGGCTGGGCCAGGGATGGCTGGTCCTCGTCGCTGACGGAAACACCTTCTCCAACATGGCTACGTGGGACACCGCCCAGGACAGCAACCGCCGCCTGCTCAGGAACCTGCTCCGGTTGCCTTAACGACGCCCTCCTTCCAGTCCATGGCTGGTCCCAGGGCCGATGGTCGCTTGGGATGAGCGGGACGAGCAGCCCGTGCTCGACCTGCACCGTCTCGGCGTCGACACCGCTCCTCTCCTGCCGGGCCTCGTCTCCTCCTCGGCAGGGATCTCGGGATGAGCCCGACTCATGGCCGCTTTCCTGCACTGGCGCTGGTCCAGCGAGGACCGCCCATGGACAGCAGCCACTTGAAGATGCAACGCGGCATTGCTTCTTGCCACACCGCTTTGAGAGCGCTGGTTCTTCTGGCGCTCGCGATCCTCGGTTCCGCCGCCGCTTCTTCGCGGCCCCGTTGGCCTCTCCCGGACGCGGCGCTGCAGGTGCTCGCGCTGCCTCCCGCTCAGGATGGCGACGTGGGCATCCGACGCAAGCCGCGGATCTACATCGATCCCGGCCACGGAGCGCCACGCGGCAACACGGGGAACACTTCCTGTGTGTGCGAGAGCGAGGAGGTCTTCAACGCCCGCACCGCCGAGAAGCTCTACCGCGGTCTCGCCGCGACCGGCCGCTTCGAGCTCAAGCTCTCGCGCAAGCAGGGCCAGACCAGGGCCTATCAGGCGCGCGTGAGGGAAGCGGAAGCCTGGGGCGCCGACGTGCTCCTG
The DNA here is from genome assembly GCA_016218885.1 of Deltaproteobacteria bacterium. Lineage (GTDB taxonomy): Bacteria > Myxococcota > Myxococcia > Myxococcales > UBA5297 > JACRCT01. The sequence continues at coordinate 1,456 of JACRCT010001236.1, forward strand.
GGCATTCACTCCGACTGCCGCGGCGAGCTCGTGTATTGCGCAGCCGACGGAGGCCAGTCCTGTCCGTGCTCCGGCGAGTCCCACGACGCGGCGGGCTTCTCCTTGCTGTACTCCGACGAAGACCCGGAGCTCACCGGGCGCAGGCTTGGGCTCGCTCAGGCCCTGGCGCGAAGGATGAAGGAGGCGGGCTTTCTTCCCTACGACGGCGCCGAGTACGTCCCCTACCTCTATGAATCGGACGACGTCGAGGGCTCGTTCGTCGACCGCCACTCACCCGGCCGGCGAATCTACATGCTGCGCAAGCCGCGCCTCGCCTCGGTGATCGTCGAGACCCACCACGCCTCCGACCCGGAGGAGCGCCAGCGCTGGGAAGAGCCGCGCACCCACGAGGCGTTCGCGGCCGCGGTCGCCGCCGCGGTGCTCGACCTGCAGGCCCACCAGGGCTCGGCGCAGGAGCCCGGCCAACTCCCGTCCGCCAGAGCTCCCTAGGAAGACCGAATCCCCCGCCTACTCAACTTCGGCTCGCGACAGGGCTCTACTGGAGCCCCATCCACGTCGGCGCACCGTCGCGCAGGAAGACTCCAGCGACGCGACCGAGGATCGCGCGGCGCTCCACCAGGCCGAAGGACCGACCGTCCTTGCTGTTCCCGCGGTTGTCGCCGAGGACCAGGATATGGTCGGGCGGCAATACGGTCTCCGGCAGGTCGGGACCGCCGCCCCAGTCGAGGTTGAGCGTGTGCGCTCGCCCGTCGAGCACCTCCTGGGCCGGCCCCGCGCCGCGGGTGTCGACGGAGACCGGGACACCGCCAATCACCGCGCGACCCTCGCGGACTGCCACTCGGTCGCCGGGCAGGGCGATCACGCGCTTGAGAAGGACGATTCCGTCTTCCGGAGACTCGAGGACCACCACGTCGCCCCGCGCTGGCGCGTCGCCCTCATGGAGGAACACATGGGTGAATGGCACCCGCAGCCCATAGGCCAGCTTGTTGACGACCACGTGATCGCCCAGATGCACCGTGGGGAGCATCGACCCGGTCGGCACCACGTAGTGGTCGGCGAAGGACGAGCGCGCCGAGAGGAGGATGAGCAGGAGTGCCGCCAGCCGGGACGCTTCCCGGGCATACCGGCGAAGCCTGGGGCTCTGCTTCACCTGTGCTGCGGACCGATGGTTCATGCCGCGGGAACAGCCCGCCCACGACAGGCATTCCCTCGGCTGCTTGCTGCTCAGAAGGTGACGACCTCATAGCCATCGCGGACGAAGGGCTCGATGCCGGCGTGCCCGCTCAGGTTGTCGAGCAGCGGCAACCCGGCCTCGCGGACGAGGGTCGTCACGTCGCGCCCCTCGTCCTTGCAGCCCGCCGAGGCGGTCTTGCAGGCCCCGGCAAGGATGCCCAGGCCACGCGCCTCCTCGAACAGCTCTCCGAAGCGACCCTCGCGCTCACGCACGCTCCGCGTCCCCTCCCCTTCGAGGATCAGGCGGACCTCGTGCCCATGCCGTGCGAGGTCGATCGCGTACATGAAGGCATGGTTGCGGCGGCAGGCGTCGTTGGTGAAAACCACGAAGAGGAGCTTGCGTTTCATGAGGCTGTTCTAGCACGCCGCGAGTTGCCTCCGGATGCACGCCCGCTCCTTCGCTCGATTGTTCGACCGTTCCCCCCATTGGCCCATTGGCCCATTGGCCCATTGGCCCATTGGCCCATTGGCCCATTGGCCATAGGCCCGAGCGCCAGCGAGCCGGCGACGCGAAGCCTCGCAAGGCATGGAGTGTGGCGGCGAGCGCCAGCGAGTCCGGCAACCGCCACGTGTAGCACCTGCGAGAAGCCCAATCCGGCGGCATCCCAGAGGCACCGTGTGGCGTGATGTCTCAGGGTCGGGCTTCTCGTGCGTACTTGCACGACGTTAGCGCCTGCTCGCTCGCGCTCGCGACAGCACCCCATGCCGTCCGGGGTTCTGCGCTGCCGGCTCGCTGGCGCTCGGGCCTATGGGCGAACGGGCGAATGGCGAACGGGCCAACGGTGGAAC
>JACRCT010001201.1 GCA_016218885.1 Deltaproteobacteria bacterium
CCCCGGCGTCCTTGGCCAGCCGGCAGCCCTTGTCGGTCAGGTCGAGCCGCTCCGGCTGGGCGTTGATCTCCAGCGCCACACCCTGTTCCCGGGCCACCTCGAGCACCCGGGCGAGATCGAACGAGAAGGGGTCGCGGCTGCCGACGATTCGCCCGGTCGGGTGGCCCAGCAGGTCGACCACGCCGGTGCGTAGCGCGCGCACGATGCGCTCGGTCATCTGCTCCGGGGGATCGCGGAGGTGCGAGTGGATGCTGGCCACCACCCAGTCGAGCTCACGCAGCAGGTCGAGGGGCAGGTCGAGGGTGCCGTCGGGCAGGATGTCCACCTCGATGCCGGTTAGAAGCCGAGGGGAGCCGCCCAGCTTGCGGTTGAGCGCGCGGATCTGCGCCATTTGCGAGGAGAGCGCGTCGGGGGTCAGGCCGAGCGGCCGCGAGCGCGAGTGGTCGGTGACGGCCAGGTAGCGTCGCCCGAGCCTTCGCGCCTCCTCGACCAGCTCCTCGAGGCTGGTGCGACAGTCGCTGGAGGCGTCGCTGTGGACGTGGAGGTCGCCCAGCACGTCGACCTCCTCGACCAGGCGCGGAAGACGGCCCGCCTCGGCGGCCTCGATCTCCCCGGCGCCCTCGCGCAGCTCCGGCGGGATCCAGGGCAGGCCCACCGCCCGGAACACGTCCTCCTCGCGCTCGCCGCTCAGCCGATGCCCCTCGCGGTCGAAGACCCCGTACTCGCTCACCTTCAGGCCGCGGTGCACCGCCCGGGTGCGCAGCGCGATGTTGTGAGACTTGCTGCCGGTGAAGTAGTGCATGGCGGCGCCGAAGGACTGGGGCGCGAGCACGCGCAGGTCCACCTGCAGCCCTCCGCGCAGCCGCACCGAGCTGCGGGTGGGGCCCTGCGCCAGCACCTCGGCCACCTCGGGCATCGCGAGGAAGGCCCGCGAGGCCGCCTCCGGGCGCTCGGTGGAGACCAGCACATCGAGGTCGCCGACCGTCTCCCGGCGCCGCCGGACGCTGCCGGCAGCCTCGGCCCGCCGGACCCCGGGGACCCGGCGCAGCCTGGCGAGGAGGGTCTCGGCGTGCGCCACCGCGCGGTGCAGCGGCGTGCGCCCGGCGCGAGCCCGGTGGCGATCGATGGCCTCGCGGATGGCCTTGACCCGCTGGGCGCCCATGCGCTTGAGCTCGAGGAGCCGGCCGTCCTGGCAGTAGGTGAGCAGCGCGTCGAGGTCGGTCGCCCCCAGCTCCTTCCAGATCGCGGCCACCGTCTTGGGCCCCACGCCCTCCAGGCGCAGCATCTCCAGGACGCCGGGCGGGACCTTGCCCGCCAGCTTGTCGTGCTCGGCGCAGTGGCCGGTCAGGAGCAGCTCGTCGATCTTGGTGGCGATGCGCTCGCCGATGGCCGGCAGCTCGGAGAGAGCCCCCTTGCGCCATGGCTCGGAGACAGGTCCCGGCAAGGTGTCGACGACCTGGGCGGCCTGGCGGTAGGCCCTGACCTTGTAGGGGTTGCCCCCGGTGAGCTCGAGCAGGTCTGCCATCTCACCGAGGATCTGTGCGATGTCGGAGTTCTCCACGACGAAGGGCCCCGACCTCCCAGGTATGCACGCCGTGAGGCAGGTCGCGCCTGCCCAGGGGGCGAGTTCAGCCAGGCAGCCGAGCGCACAGAAGGGCCTGAGAGTCGTCCCGACGCTGGCCCGGGCTTCGAAGAGAATGGTCGCTCGATGGCCGTGGGCGGCTCCGGCTCGGCGGCGCGCCGCGGCGAACGTTCCTGCAGATCCTCCACGGGTTCTGAGGGGATCTGCACCTCTTCGAGTGTTTCTGCAGCCGCACGCCGTCGCGGCGAGCAGGTGAGGTGATGGCTTGGCCGCTGACCGGCCGGCCTCCGTTGCGAGCGTTTTTTAAGGCTTGTGCCAGAATGCGAACGTATTTTCTGGGTCGCAGACGTTCTTGAAGGCCCGCGGCCAAGCGCCAACGCTTCTAGAGCCGCGATGAGTTGGGATGGGAGAGACCATGGCAACGGTGAACGAGGCGCGGCCGGTGGGGCTTGCGGCGCTCATCGCGAAGTTCGCGCTGAGCCTCCCTTCTCCAGCCGTGACGTCCATCGTGGGGCGGGGCGGGCGCAAGACCGTCACCACCGACGGCCACACCACCGAGAAGTACTCGATGGCATACATGCCGAGCGACGACCTGGTGGGCCACCTCAGGTTCGCGCTCAAGCACGAGCCGGTCGATCTCGGTGCGCTCGCGGGAGTCTTCGCGGCCTGCAGCCCGCGCGAGCTGGAAGCCTGGGTAAGGAAGGAGCCCAACGGAGCGTACGCCCGTCGTGCCTGGTTTCTCTACGAGTGGCTCACGGGCGCGACGCTCGATCTCCCCGACGCGCGAGGGGTGGCCTACGTCGACGCCCTTCCCCCTGACCTGCACGTGGTCGCACGGGGCAGCCCATCGAAGCGCCACAAGGTGACCGACAATCTCCTCGGCGTTCGCGCGTTCTGCCCCACTGTGCGGCGCAGCGCTCGGCTGGTGTCTTTCAAGGGGGAGGCCCTCGATGAAGAGGCGAGGGCCCTGGTCGCCGGCTGCACGCCCGACCTTCTGAGGCGCGCAGTGAGCTACCTCTACGCGAAGGAGACCAAGAGCAGCTTCGAGATCGAGCACGAAACGGCGACGGGAGCTCGTGCGGAGCGCTTCGTCGCTGCCCTGCGCTCCGTGCGCTCGTTCGAGCCGAGCGACCCCCGGTCTCTGGTCTCGTTGCAGAGCGCCATCGTCGACCCGCGCTATGCGGCCCGGGGCTACCGTGAGTTCCAGAACTTCGTCGGCGAAACCATCGGTGGCTATCGAGAGGTGGTCCACTTCATCTGCCCGCGCCCCGAGGACGTCGCGTCGCTGATGTCGGGGTGGGCCGACATGGCTGTGCGCTTGCGGGGCGCGACCGACCCGGTGGTCGCCGCGGCGCTCACGGCCTTCGGCTTCGTATTCATCCACCCCTTCGAGGACGGCAACGGCCGAGTCCATCGCTTCCTCATCCACCACGTTCTGACGAACGAGGGCTTCACTCCGCCCGGGGTGCTGTTTCCCGTGTCTGCCGCCATCGTCCGCGACCGCAGTGGCTATGACGCCGCGCTGGAGACCTTCTCGCGCGCCATCCAGCCGTACATCGAGTGGCGGTGGACGCCGAAGAGGGAGGTCGAGGTCGTGAGCGACTCCGCCAACCTCTACCGCTACTTCGATGCGACGCCTCTGGCCGAATTCCTCTACTCGAAGGTCGAGGAGACCATTCGCAGGGATCTCAAGGAGGAGCTCGGGTTCGTGGCGGTCTACGACGCGGCGATGCAGGCCGTCCGCGAGATCGTGGACATGCCCGATCGTCGTGCGAGCCTGTTCGTGCAGCTCGTCATGCGGCACGCCGGGACCCTCTCGAAGGCCAAGCGGAGCCTGTTCAAAGAGCTGTCGGAGCGCGAGATCGCCGCCATGGAGAACGCGGTCCGCGACGCCATGCAAGAGAACGTCGCAGTGGGCGATAGGGAGAGGAGCACTCCGCCGTCGTCGAGCTGAGTTGGAGCGCCAGCACCCAGGTTGCCGCTCTGCGCCCGGACGAGCGAGCGCTCCCCGGTAGAGCAAGCTCGCGGGCAGCGGTCGGGAAGCCGGCTGTCGTCGGCAGCCAAGGGGAGGGACAGCCTGACGACGCGCGGGGAGCACCACCATCCGCAGCGGGAGCGCTTGGTTGGGGGGCGCCTGGGGGCGCTGCGGCAGTGCTACACTTCGCTCATGCCGGATGCCCCCCCAGCTCCCCCCAAAGTCATCAAGGTCAATCGTCGAGTAGCCGCGCCCCAAGGAATCGACGAGCGCATAGAGGCAGTATGGGAGCGCACGCTCGACTGTCTGGCATGGGGGCCGGAGGATCAGCGTGAACCAAGACTTCGTCGATCTGTTGTGCGCGTTCTCCGACCAGGGAGTTGAGTATCTGGTGGTGGGCGCGCACGCGCTCGCGGCCCATGGCCACGTCCGCGCGACGAAGGACCTGGATGTCTGGATCAAGGCCGACTTCCGAGAACGCGGCGCGCGCCTACCGTGCCCCCGGCGCGTTCGGCGCACCGCTCTCCGAGCTGCAGCAGGCGGACCTCGCTACCCCAGGAACCGTCTTTCAGATTGGCGTCGCCCCGGTTCGCATCGACATTCTGACCAAGATCGATGGAGTCAGCTTCGACGAGGCGTGGCCCGCGCGAGTTGTTGCGCAGTTCGGCGGCATCGGGACTGCCGTCCTCTCGAGGCCGCACCTGCTGCAGAACAAGCGAGCTTCAGCGCGGCTGCAGGACCTGGCTGACGTGGAGCGCCTCGAGAAGGGTGAAGAACCGGAGTGACGAGAAGCGATCGTCCTCAAGGGTTTGGGAGAAGGCGGGCGGCGTGCTTTGTGCCCCCCCACCGCCCGAGGAAGGCCGGGCGCGCCCGTGGCGACGGGCGGCCCTAACGTCAGCGCCACGAGGGGAATCGAAGGAGGGCTGTCATGGCGATGGAGCAAACCGAGGGCGTGGCGGGCATCAAGGCGGGCGAGCCCGCCTCCGAGGTCGAGCGGAACAAGGCGCTGGTGCGGCGCTTCGTGGACGAGGTCTTCGTGAAGGGCTCGCTCGAGGCCGTCGATGAGCTGGTCGCGGACGACTTCACGCCGCACACGTGGCCGTCGGTCGAGGACAAGGCTGGCGTCAAGCGGGCCGTCGAGCACGTCCACGCCGTCCTGACGCAGATGTCGATGACCATCGAGGACCTGATCGCCGAGGGCGACCGCGTCGCCGTCCGCGTCACCGCCCGCGGCGTGCAGGCCGGTCCGTTCATGGGGCTGCCCCCCAGCGGCAAAGGGTACGTCGTCGGCGAGATCCACCTGTTCCGTCTGCGCGCGGGCAAGGTCGTCGAGCACTGGCACCAGGCGGACCTGCTCGGCATGTTCCAGCAGCTGGAGGCGGACCCTCGATCACCCGCCCACCTGGACCCTTGAGCAACACGAGAGTCCGCCGGCTACGCAACCGAAGACCGCTTTGGAGGCTGTCGAAGAAGCCCTCTATTCGACAGCCTCCTTCGCGGGCTCAGTTCCGCAGCGTCAGCGGATAGCCGGCGGTGGACCCCGCGGAGTCGTCAGGCCCCGGTCCTGAAGGTCGGGAGGACAGCTCCGCATGAAGCCGAGGCCGTGGGGCCATCGGAGGCTCGCACCCTGGCGCGCCAGCGAGGCCGCCCTCCTTCGGACAGGACTCGTTCGTGAGGTGTGTATCACGACGTTCAGCGTGCCAGCTCCTGTGCGACGTTCGGGGCCGAGGTCGCATGGACAGCGGCGAGCGAGGACGAAACGTGCGGACTCTCGGCGCCTTGGGTTGGAACGAGCGTCGGGTAGTGCCAACAACCCGCGCCCGCCAGCCCCAGAATCGCCACGCATAGAGCAAAGAGTCGCATGATGACAGGCCTCCCTTGGAAAGACCGATTAGGCGGAACACCTGAGGAAAGGCATCGCGCGGTGCTCGCCACCGTATCAAACCAGCTGTAGGAAGACCGCTCAGTTCCACTCGCAATCGAATCGGCTGCCGGCGAAGACCCACTTGCCTGCCAAGAGGGGATCGCCGCGGTAACCCACCCATAGCCTGCACAGGCTCTGCAGCGAGGATCGCGGGTACTCGAAGTGGTAGGCCTGGCCACGGTCTCGCTCGGTGTCCGAGAGCAAGCCCGGGTGGTTGATCGAGGGTCGGGCGGCGCTGGTCACGAA
>JACRCT010001249.1 GCA_016218885.1 Deltaproteobacteria bacterium
GGGCGAGGTCTGCTCAGGATCCGTCTGCGGACTCACCTGCGGGGCACTCACCACCTGCAACGCCGGCACGCCCACGGCCTACTGCGCCAATACCGAGACCGACAACGCCAACTGCGGCGCCTGCGGCACCGCCTGCCCCTCGGGACAGGTCTGCTCGGGCTCGAGCTGCGGCCTCACCTGCGGCGCACTCACCACCTGCAACGCCGGCACGCCCACGGCCTACTGCGCCAATACTGAGACCGACAACGCCAACTGCGGCGCCTGTGGCACGACCTGCTCCCTGGGGAAGTACTGCACCGGTGGCGGCTGTGCCGCCGCGTGCGGAATCGGCTACACGCTGTGCGGCGCCGGCGGCCCGACCCCCACTTGCGCGAATCTCCAGTCCGATGCCCAAAACTGCGGCACCTGCGGCAACACCTGCGACGGCCCCTATTGCGTCAACGGCGGCTGCGTCTGCGGCATCGCCTTCCAGAACACCGATCTCTATCTCAGCTGCCCCCCGGGGAAGACTGTCACCTCGGTGATTCAGGCCGCCTTTGGCAACCCGATGTACATGTCTTGCCCGACAAGCTTCACCGCCAGCACCCCAATCTGTACGGCGGCCCCTTCCTCGCTGGCTTTCGTCTCTAGCCAATGCGTCGGTCGGAACAGCTGTTCGGTCTTCGCAAGCACCGGAAACTTCGGGGACCCCTGTGTTGGCGTCTACAAGTCACTGGCGGCGATCATCCGCTGCGGGCCCTAATGTGGTGTCCGAACAGACGCTTTTCAACGCTCGATCTTGGCGAGGATGGTGTCAGCATCCTTGGTCCAAGTGAAGGGCGAGTATCTGCCATGTCTGCCGCGATCCCGCCGGGGCCGAGCCTCGGTCTCCCGGCCCGCGCCGCTCCCGGCTGGCGGGCAAAAGACCTCCCGGACGAAGAGGCGGATCCAGGGCTCTCGGATGTTCAGGGCCCGGGAGATCCAATCGACTAGAACTCTGGGAGGCGCGCCCGTGCCATGTACGGGGCTGCTCCGATCGGTCGTTCCTGAAGAGCCTGGCCGCGTCGTGGACCTTGCACGACCTGATGCGTGATCCTCGCCGCCCGCTACTCCCAGCTGGCAAGGAGCGTGCGGTACTTGCGGTAGCGTTCGAGGACCTGCTCGCGCTTGGCGCTGAAAAAGACCATGCCGCCGATGAGCAGCGCGCCCATGGCGGTGAGGAAGACGGCCCCGAGCCGGTGGTTGTCGATGCCGTGGCGGATCATGTTGCCGAGCAGCGAGGTCACCATGAAGGCCATGCCCAGGTAGAGGTAGGCGCGAACCCGGAAGGCGACTCCCACCAGCATCCCCACCACGCACAGGCCCACGCACCACAGGAGGTGGACCGTGCTCCCCAAGCTGGAAAGGGCCGGCCAGGAGCTGGTCAGGTAGATGGCCAGGATTCCCAGGGTGCGCAGCCGGGCTTGCCAGGCGGGCCCGAGGGAGCCTCGATAGATCTGCGAGAGGGCGACCAGCGTCAGCCCCACCGGGATCACGTAGTACTGCAGGTCGCGATCGCCGCCGATGCCGTGCTTGAGCCAGAGCACGGAGATGGCGAGGTTGAACGCCACCGCCGCCAGTAGCCCGGAGATCCTGCCCCGGCCCTCGACCCAGGCGAGGCAGGTCAGGTGCAGCGCGATGCCCAGGAGCATCAGCGAGGCCCCATAGGTCGCCTCCCGAGCCAGCAGCAGCGCACTCACCACGGGCAGCGCCAGGGCCGCAAAGCGCGTGGGCTGGCGGAACGCAGGTGCATCCAGGCGCTTGACCACCGTGTGGAGCCCCAGGAAGAGCACGCCCAGCACCAGCGTGGCCAGCGAGTCGCCGTCGCCGCGCTGGCCCCGCGGGCCGAGCCAGTCGGTCTGCAGGCGCACCGACGCGTAGAGGGTCAGGAAGGCGAGCTGCGCCAGCCAGGCGGGCAGGGCGCTGCCGCTCGCCTGAGCCCGGATGCACCACAGGAGCGTCAACGTCGCGCCGGCGACGAAGGAGAAGGCCAGATCGGAGGTGTGGAACTGCACCAGCGCCAGGCCCGCCGCCCACTCCAGCGCGGCGAGCGCGCCGTACAGGTGGCCAGCGAGGATCCCCGTCCCGAGGTGGCCTCGCCCTTTGCGCCACGAGCCGACACGTTCGGAGAGCAGCGCCGCGAGCGCCATGGAGGCTGCCAAGGCGGGGAGGATGGCCTCCTGGGGGCGCCCGGTCGCGAGCCGGATTCCAACGTGGAAGGCGGTCAGGTGCACCGTCGCTGGGACCGCCAGCAGGAACAGCACCCGGCCGGAGCCCGACCCGAGCGCTGCCTGGACACCGAAGGCGAGCGTGCCCAGGGCAAAGGCAACAGGCGTATCGATCGTGCGCGGATCTGCCTGGGTGATCGCCATTCCCAGCAGGGCTGCCAGCGTCGAGTAGCCGTGGACGATCTTCCCAAGCGACAGAGCCTCGAGCTCGCTCATGCCCGGGGTCAGCCAGCCCAGCACGCTGCGACCCGCGGCCCGCGATACCGCGAAGGAGAGGAGCGCGAAGACCGTCGCCAGCGCGCCCGCGACATATGGCCAGAGGGGAGCGCCCCCCAAGAGCCAGACCGAGGCGATCACTCCGATGAGGAGCGCGTGCCACGAGTCGGCGCGCGGCCGACGGCGGAGCTGGTGGCCGGCGGTAACGAGCTGGGCCAGAGCCATGTACGGGGCCCAATCTGGAGAGAGGAAGAGCGGGCTGAACGCGATGAGCCGCCCGAGCGAGATGGCGACGAGAACTGCGAGTCCCAGGTAGGCGAGCGCCGATCCCGCGTGGGCGAGCATGCTTCTCGTCGGCGGGGGCACGCCGAGCCGCTCGGACGCGGGCGCAAACGAGTCGAAGAGCTTGTCGGCGAAGCGCTTCCCCGTACTCGAATCGAGGGCGGCCACCGCCAGGAACACGACGTTGAGGGCCGCGTGGGCGAGGATGAACGCGCGCTCGAAGGAGACGTCGAGAGTGGCGAAGGCGCTGACGAAGGCGACCGCCGCGCCTGCGGCGAGCAGGGGTTCCTCCGCAGCCAGGAAGCCCAGGAAGAGCGCGCCTGCGGCAGCGCCGACCACGCCGGCGAGCGGAACTGCCTGTGAAACGCCGGTCCCGGCGAGCCAGCCGTAGAGCGCAAGCGCGGCTA
>JACRCT010001225.1 GCA_016218885.1 Deltaproteobacteria bacterium
ACCTGGCCAGTGGGGAGCAGCTCTACTCGGCGCAGATGACCGCGCTGTCGATGGACGACATGCCCGAGGTGGCCAACCGGCTGGCGCGGGCGCTGGCGCAGAAGACCACCGTCGAGGAGGCGATGACGCTGGACAACATCACCCGCAAGGACGCCGCCCCGGTCAACCGGACCTTCTCGGAGAAGATCATCGGCGTGCGCACCGGCTTCACGATGCCAGCCCAGGACTTCGAGCCCTCGCTGGCCCTGGGCTTCGACGCGCGGCTGGAAGGCCAGAACTACTTCCTGGAGTTCGGCGTGGGCGCCTTCATCCCCACCGACTCGTCCGACAAGCGCAGTGGGCTGGGCGGGCTGTACGCCGACCTCGGGGGCGCCTACTACCTGACCCACACCAGCATCTCGCCCTACGTCGGCGCCGGCATCCTCCCGCGGCTGCAGGTCGGCAGCGAGGTGGACGGTGGGGTGGGCCTGGCCCCCTACGGCCAGCTCGGCCTGATGTTCATGCGCGAGTCGTCCAGCCGCATCTACACCGACCTGCGCGTCGCCCAGAACGTCATCGCCCTCAAGAAGTCCACCTACAACTACGACACCTTCCAGTCGACGACCCAGCGCTTCTACCCCACCGAGTTCACCCTCAACGTCGGCATCGGCTGGTAGCCCTCTCCCCCATCCTCTCCCCATCCTCCCTCCCCCGCTGCGCCTCCCAACCTTCCCGTGGCACAGCACCTGCCGCGCCGGGCCCTCTCCTCGGGTCCGGCGCGGTCCTCGTCTCGAGGGGAACGCGATGACGAAGACGAATGGGGAGAGAGCAGGCAGGCGCCGGGCCGCAGCCCCGCCTCGACATGGGCCCTCGACACGGGTCCTCGCAAGGAGCAGTCTCTGCCGCCCGGACGGCAACGAGGAGCGACGCGTGGAGAGCGATGCGAGGACACGTCGGTTGGCCGAGACACCGGTCGGGCGCCTGCTCTGGTCGTTCTCTCTCCCCGCCATCGCCGGGATGGTCGTCTCTTCGCTCTACGTGGTCATCGATCGCGCCTTCCTGGGCAACGCGGTGGGCAAGGAGGCGCTGGCCGGCCTGACGATCTGCCTGCCCATCAGCTTCGCGATGATGGCCGTGGGCATGCTCCTGGGCATCGGGAGCGGGGCGCTGGTGTCGATCCGCCTGGGGCAACAGAAGAAGGCGGAGGCGGAGCTGATCCTGGGCAACGCGGTCTCGCTCATCGGGGTCGCCTCGGTCGTGGCGAGCGCGGGCTTTCTGCTGGCGCTGCCGCAGCTCCTCCAGGCCTTCGGGGCGACCGAGGCGGCGCTGCCCTACGCGACGCAGTTCATGCAGATCATCCTGCTGGGCTCGTTCTTCCAGTACGTGAGCTTCGGCCTCAACGCCGTCATCCGCGCCGAAGGCAACCCCCGGCTGGCGATGCTGACCCTGCTCATCAACGCCGGGCTCAACATCGCGCTCGACGCCCTCTTCATCTTCGGGTTCGGGTGGGGCGTGCCCGGAGCGGCGCTGGCCACGGTGCTGGCGCAGGGGGTCTCGGCGGTCTGGACGCTCGCGCATTTCCGCAGCCGGCACAGCGTGCTCGTGCTGCGGCTCGCGAACCTCCGGCTGCGTTGGGACGTGGTACGGCCGGCCATGGCCATCGGCCTGGCGCCCTGCAGCATGCACTTGGCGGCCAGCGTCTCCAGCCTGTTGGTCAACCGCGGGCTGGCGCGCTTGGGCGGGGACACCGCGATCGGCGCCTACGGGGCCATCGGAGCGATCTCCATGCTGCTGCTCATGCCGGTCTTCGGCATCACCCAGGGCGCGCAGCCGATCATCGGGTTCAACTTCGGGGCGGGGAAGCTCGCGCGCGTCCGACGCACGCTGCGGCTGGCGGTCGCCGCGGCCACCACCCTGGTGTGCCTGGGCTTCGCCGTGGCCCAGACCATCCCCGCGCGGCTGATACACGGGTTCTCGCCCGATCCGGGGATGGTGGCGGTGGGCGCACGAGGGCTCCGGATGTGCCTGCTGCTGGCGCCGGTGATCGGCTTCCACGTCGTGGGCGCCCACTTCTTCCAGGCCATCGGCAAGGCCAAGACCGCGCTCGTCCTGGGCCTGACCCGTCAGGTGCTGGTCCTCATCCCCCTGCTGATCATCCTGCCCCGCTTCTTCGGTCTGGACGGCGTCTGGCTCGCCGGGCCCGTGGCCGACGGAGTCGCGACCTTGCTCACCGGGGCCCTGCTCGCGCACCAGCTTCGGTCGATGCGCCGGCAGGAAAGGAGCGCCGCGCAGGCTGCGCCGGTCGAGCCTTCGCTCGCCAGCGCCGCCCCGTAACTCGGCCGCTGGCCCCCCGAGCCTTTGGGCACGAGGGAGCACGTGCTCAGCGATCGGTGAACACTGCTGCCGCGGTTGGGAGAGCCCCACGGACGACCTCATAGGTGGCGACGTCTGTTGGGCGGTCAGCGGGGCGCGGGCTCGGAGGCCTCGGCCGGGGCCCAGCGCATCTTCAGCTCCCGGGCGTGTACCGCACAGTCCCTGAGGTAGAGATTGATGAGCTGCTGGTAAGGCAACCCCACCTTCTGGGACACGCGCTTGAAGTACTCGACGGTGTCCCGGTCCAGACGGATCGTCACCGGTTGCTTCAGAAGCTTCGGGTAGGGGTTCTTCCGGCCCTTCATCTTGTCGAAGTCGTACTCTCGTCTCATGGCTTCACCTGTCGTAGGAACAGCGTTCCCTGCGGGTCGCCTTCCGCGCGGAGACTATCCGGACGACCTGGTCCTCCTCACGATGGCAGTGGCACACCACCAGGACGCGAAGCTGGTAGCTGAGGCCGAGGAGAATGAACCGGTCCTCTTCCTCGGAGTGGTCCGGGTCGAAGTACAGCTTCGCCCGCTCGTCCAGGAAGGCCGTCTGCGCCTCCTCGAAGCTCACGCCGTGTTTGCGGCGGTTGAGCTGGTTCTTGTGCTCATCCCACGAGAATCTAAGCACCATGCGTACATTGTACATATTGCTCGAGCGTGCTCAACACAGGCCGAGCGGCGGAGATGTTCGAGCCTGCGCTCGCCAGCGCCGCCCCATGGCTCGGCCGCTGGCCCCTCGAGTCTTTGGGCACGAGCGAAGCGAGCGACGCCACCGCTGGGGCGATGCTGCACAGGTCACGGCTGGCAGCAGCCCATCAATGCGGCGATGTCCACAGGGTCGGCTTGGACATCGACCCCGGCGCGCTCGATGGCACCCCGGGGCATCGAGTCCACCGCGCAGGACTGCGGGGTCTGGGCGACCGTCATTGCCCCGCACCGCCTCAAGGCCGCCATCCCCTCCACCCCGTCGCTGCCCATGCCGGTCAGGAGCACCCCTAGAACGTGGGCCCCGAAGGCCTGAGCCGCGCTCTCGAAGAGCACGTCCACCGAGGGACGCAAGAAGCTCCTCTGCGCCGACCGCGAGGAGCCCATCTGCGTACGGGAGAGAGCGACGAGGTGCTTGTCCTCTGCGGCGAGGTGAAGGACTCCCGGCTCAAGGAGGATGGCGTCCTCCACCACCACCGTCTTTCTCCCGCCGACCTGCTCGAGCCAGAGCGCGAAGTCGCGGTTGAAGCCGGCCGTCATGTGCTGCACGACCGCGATGGGGATCGCGAAGTTGCGAGGGAGCGCCCGGAGGATGGTCTCCAGCACCGGGGGCCCGCCCGTGGAGGCACCGATCACCACCAGCTCGACGTGGTCCCGTCTCGGGTGGAGAGGCGGCGCCGCAGGGACCGTTGGCGGCGTCCATCTCGCACAGGCCCCGGCACGGGTGACCACCGGCACGTGGGCGAAGACCCGGATGAGCCGCGCCAGGTGAGCGCGCTGCGCCTCGTACTCCCCGCTCGCGGGGGAGGGGAGCTGGGGGCAGATCTCGAGCACCCCCAGACCCTTGGCTCGGCTGACGAGCCTCGGCTGCAGCAGCCGCCCCGGGCCCACCGCTACGATCGGCCGAGGCGCTTCGCGCATGATCTGCGCCGCGATCCCCAGGCCGTCGTCGCCGCCGTGGGCGAGCGCCAGCACCACCAGCTCCGCGCCCAGCCGCCTCAGACGCTCCACCGCGGCGGACGAGGCCTCGAGCTCTCCTACCATCCGGATGCCCGGCTCCGCGCGCAGCGCCTCCTTCAGGGCGGCGCGGGCGGGCGGGTCTCCCAGGATGGCGATGGAGGGCATCTTAAGCTCAGGCGAAGCGGCGAACGGCGGCGAGCAGCTTGCCCGACTCGTACTGGCCCTTGATCAGGTACTCGTTGGCCCCTGCCTTGCCGCCCGCCGAGACCTCCTCCGGCCTTCCCCTGGCCGTCACCAGCACCACCGGCAGGTCGCGCAGGCGGTCGTCGGCGCGGATCCTCGCGGTCAGGGCGCAGCCGTCCAGCCGGGGCATCTGCACGTCGGAGACGACCAGGTCGAACCGCTCGCGCTGCAGCGCCGCCCAGGCCTCCTCGCCGTCGGCGGCCAAGGTGACGAGGTGGCCCTCGGCCTCGAGAATGCTGCGGTGAAGGGCGCGGATGGTGAGCATGTCGTCCACCACCAGGATCCGCTTTCCGGGCGCGCGCGAAGAGGGCGCGGCGGCCTCGGGGGCGCGCGCGGAGCGAGTGCCGGCGGCCTGGAAGAGCTCGGGCACGTTGACCGCCACCGCCAGCGCGCCGTCGGCGAGGATCACCGCGCCGTCCACCGCGACCACCCCCACCAGGTTGGCCGGGAGCCGCTTGATGACGTACTCGTCCTCGCGCAGGACCTCGTCCACCGCCAACCCGAGCCGCGCCGCGCCCCGCTCCAGCACCACCACCTTCACCCCCTGGCGCCCCTTCTCGATCGCGCGCCCCATCAGCTGCGCCAGCCAGCGCAGGCGCAATGGCTCGGCACCCGCCGCGCGAACCACTGGCTCGCCGTCGACCTGCTCCAGGGCATCGGGCGAGACCCGAACCGTGCGCTGGACGTGCTCGATGGGCAGGGCGTAGATGCTCGCGCCCGCCCTCACCAGCAGCCCGCGGCGGGAGACGGCGCTGACCGGCACCACGAGCTCGAAGCCCGCCCCGCCCGTCCTCGAGCGCGGCACGACTTGCACCTCGCCTCCCAGCCCGGCCACGTGGCTGCGGACCACGCTCAGCCCCACCCCTCTCCCGCTGACCCGACCTGCCTCGGCCGCGGTGCTGAAGCCCTCTTGGAAGATCAGCCCGACCACCTCCGCGGGCGGCATCTGCGCCAGGCGCTCGCGCTCCACCAGCCCCTTGCGCACCGCGCACTCGCCGATGGTCCGGGCGTCCAGGCCGCGCCCGTCGTCGCTCACCTCCAGGCGTACGTGCGCACCCTGCAGCGTGGCGTGCAGCACCACCCTGCCCGTCTCCGCCTTGCCCTGCGCCGCGCGCTCGGCAGCCGGCTCGAGGCCGTGCGCCACCGAGTTGCGCAACAGATGGATGAGCGGCTCGCGGATGCGATCGAGCACGTACTTGTCGAGCTCGATGTCGCCCACCTCCACCACGAGCTCGGCTTTGCGCCCGAGCTGCTGGGCGCTCTCGCGGACCAATTGACGCCAGGACGGAGCCAACCCGGCGAGGGGCAGCATGCGCACCTGCTTCATGGCCTCGCCGAGGTCGCGGGTGAGCCGGCCGAAGGCCTCCAGCTCGCGCCGCTCGGCGTCGACGATTCGCTCCAGGTCGCGGACGACTGCGGACAACCAGGCCCGCACCTGGGGGTCGACCTCGGGCAGGCGCCGCTGGAGGGCAAGGTGCACACCGCGCAGCCCCTCGCCACGCGACGCGAACCGAGCGTGGGTGACGAGCAGCTCTCCGGAGTAGTCCATGAGCCGGTCGAGCCGGCTCGCCTCGACGCGCACCGTGGCTTGCCCGGCGGCGTCCTGCCCCAGCTGCTCGGCGCCACCGCG
>JACRCT010001226.1 GCA_016218885.1 Deltaproteobacteria bacterium
AACTCTGGCCAAGGCCGCGGTGTGCTACAGCGACTGTGAGCGCTCCGACAACTGGACCACCTATGTCGTCTCCGACACCGGCCATGCGGCGTTGGACACCCTCTACACCGGGCCGCTGATGCTCGCTTCCCCGGATTCGACCGTCAGCGGACGCGTCTACAACGCACTGTTCCCCACGCGCGTGTCCTCCACCACCCGCTTCCTCACCGGAGTGGGAGGTATGCTGGAAGCCATTGCCGATCCTTAGCAGCAGACCCCTCCCGCCTGACCCTCGAGGTGTTCATGCGTCCCATCCTCATGCTCTTGCTGCCCGCCCTCTGCGCTGTCGTTCCCAGCGCCCGGGCGGAGACACCGGCCCAGGCCGCGGCAGGCAGCGCCGCGCGCGAGCTGGCCGGCGCTGTAGCCGGAGCGAAGCCGAAGATCACCCACCTGGCCGTGCCCGCCTTCTCCGAGGTCGGCCCGAAGGCGACCGGTTGGGGCAAGCGTGCGGCAGAGCTTTGGGCGGCTCGCCTGGCTGATGAGGCGAAGATCAAGGCCTTCGGCCCCGGCAAGCTCTCCGGGCTGCTCAACGAGAAGCAGCAGGCTGGGTTGCTCGGCGCCAAGCCGAAGGAGTCGGCCAGGCTCGCGAGCGTCCAGGCCATCCTCGCCGGCGAGGTCATGGACCAGACCGACAAGCTGGTGGTCAGCGTCCGTCTCGTCTCAGCCTCGACCGGGGCGGTCCTGGCTGCCTCCAAGCAGTCCTTCGCGCTCAACGCCGCCCTCGCCGCCGCCGCTCGCGACGCTGCCAAGGAGGAGAAGGAGGACAAGGAGGTGAGCAAGGAGACCAAGCCCGCCGAGAGCCCCAAGCCCGCGCAGGCTTCCTCTTCCCCTGCCGTGGCGGGCGCCGCGCCTTCCAAGGGGCTCTGGGACGAGAAGGCCGGGGCCTCCGACGTCCCGAGCGCTGGGGGCGTGGAGTCGGGGCGCATCGAGATCACCGTGCGGCGCCTCTCCGACAAGATCGCGGGAGCCTTCGCGGCGATGCCCGGGAACGCCCGCTACCGCCGCCTGGCAGTGCTCCCCTTCTCCGAGCTCGGGGCCCAGGCCAAGAAGCACCAGATCGGGCAGATCGTCACCGCCGAGGTCGCGACCGCGCTACGCCGCGATCACGGGCTCTTGCTGGTGGAGCGCGCCCAGATGTCGCAGGTGATGGACGAGCTGCGCATCAAGGAGCTGACCGCCGACAGCACCGAGTCGGTCAACAACCTGGGAAAGCTCGCCGACGCCCAAGCGCTGGTCCTTGGCTCGGTCGCCGACGTGGGTGACAAGTACCTGATCAACGCCCGCGTCGTGAACGCCGAGAGCGGGCAGACGTTGCTCGCCGACTCGGTGCAGCTGCCGGCGGCAGGCATGGTGGCGCTGGCCAGCGACTCGGTGGTGCTACGCAGCCGATCGGGCGCGACCTTCCGCAGCGTCATCGTTCCGGGGTGGGGCCAGTTCTACAACCGGCAAGGCTGGAAGGGGGGGCTCTTCGTCGGCGCCGAGCTGGGGCTGCTGGGTGGAGCGGCGGCCTTCCATCTGACCGGCAACTGGGCCGAGAACCGCTACCGCGAAAACACCGCGGAGACGGCCGGACACTGGAAGCTGGCCTCGGACCGCTACGAGTGGCGCAACATCCTGCTCTACGTGGCCGCCGGAGTCTGGGTCCTGAACATCATCGACGCCTACGCCTCGGGAATCGACGGCTCCACGGCGCTCTCGGGCGCCTTGGGAGCTGCCGAACCCCAATTCGCCCCCGTGGTCTCCGCGGGCCCCGACGGCGCCCACCTCGGAGGAGTCCTGCGCTGGTAGGGAGCATCGCTCGTCGCAGAATCTCGTTCCCTGGGGATGTGGCGCCCCGCCCGCGGCGATCCGTCGGCTGAAGGCCGGCGGCTACACAAACAAAGGCCGCCTGCGCGGGCTGCCTGAGGTGATTCCCTACGCGAGTGGCAATCCGTCCGCGGCGACTTCGTCTCTTTCGTGTTCCTGAGGATCGAGCAGTCTGCAGGCGGGACGCCCACGCCCCCAGGAGGAAGGAGCTCCCCCAGGCGCAGAATCATCGTCCCGGACGTCCCTTTCCAGGCCCTGGTGGGACACTGAACACCCGTATAGACTGAGCGGCCATGCGCCGCTACGCCGAGCTTACCTGCCGCTCGAACCACACCTTCCTCACGGGGGCTTCGCACCCGGAGGAGCTGGTGGCGCGCGCCCACGAGCTGGGGCTCTCGGCGTTGGCGCTCACCGACCAGGACGGGCTCTACGGGATCGTGAAGGCCCACCTCGCGGCCCGTGAGTGCGGGCTGCATCTCATCGTCGGCTCCGAGCTGACCTTCGAGGACGCCGCACCGCTCACCCTGCTGGTCCGGGACCTGGCCGGCTACCGGAACCTGTGCCGGCTGATCACCCGCGGGCGCACTGCCCGCCCCAAAGGCGAGTCCTACCTGCCATTGGCCGCGCTCGATGGCCACGCCGAGGGGCTCTATGCGCTGCTTCGCCTGCCTGATCGGGCCACCGCACAGCGGGCGCGAGCGATCTTTGGCGAGCGTCTCTTCCTCGCCGTCTCCCGCCACCTCGCCGCCGGCGATGAGCGGCACATCGCCCTCTGCCTATCGCTCTCCCGCTCGCTGGGCCTGCCCATCGTGGCCAGCAACGACGTGCACACGCACGACCGCGCCCGACAGCCGTTGCAGGACGTGCTGGTCTGCATCCGCGAGAAGACCACCCTCGACGAGGCCGGCCGGAGGCTGTTCGGCAACGCCGAGCGCACCCTCAAGAGCCCGACGGAGATGGCCTCCCTCTTTCCCGACCTGCCCGAAGCGCTCGACAACTCCGCGGCCATCGCCGACGCCTGCACCTTCCGCCTGGACGAGATCGCCTACCAGTTCCCGGACGAGGACGTGCCAGAGGGCCATGACGCGGCGAGCTGGCTGCGCGAGCTGGCCTATCGCAAGGCCGCCCAGCGCTACCAGGCCGAGGGAGGGATCCCCGAGGACGTTCGCACCCACCTCGACAAGGAGCTGGCCCTCATCGCCGAGCTCAACTACCCCGGCTACTTCCTCACCCTGCACTCCATCGTGGAGTTCGCCCGCTCGAGGGGCATCCTCTGCCAAGGTCGGGGCTCGGCGGCCAACTCGGCGGTCTGCTACTGCCTGGGCATCACCTCCATCGACCCGGTGCGCATGGACCTGCTCTTCGAGCGCTTCATGAGCCGCGAGCGCGACGAGCCGCCGGACATCGACGTGGACTTCGAGCACGAGCGCCGCGAGGAGGTGCTGCAGCACATCTACGAGAAGTACGGCCGGGACCGTGCGGCGATGGTCTGCGAGGTGATCACCTATCGCGGTCGCTCCGCCGTCCACGACGTGGGCAAGGCCCTCGGGCTCTCGCTCGATCAGGTCGAGCGGCTCGCCGGGACCATCGGCCGCTACGCCGAGTCGGTGGGGCCGGCCGAGCTGAAGGAGGCCGGGCTCGACCCCGAGGACCGCACGCTCCTCTTCGTGGTGAAGCTGGCCGCGCAGATCGAGGGCTTCCCCCGGCACCTGTCCATCCATACCGGCGGCTTC
>JACRCT010001227.1 GCA_016218885.1 Deltaproteobacteria bacterium
CGCGGGTTGGGCTTCCCGCGGATGGCTACCTCGTCGTGGTCGACGAGGTCAGAACTCGAATGGTCGCGGGTTGTGCTCCTCGTGGATGGCTACCTCGTCATGTCGAGCGAGGAGCGCCTCGCGCGTTCCGCCTGCTTCTCATAGGAGAAGCTGGGTGGGTGGCTCGGTGGGCTATTCCCAAATAGCAAAACGGCCCGACGGCCAATGAGGGGGGCAGGCAAGCCTCCGCTGGCCTCGATGCCCAGCAGATGGTGGGATCGCACTGCTGAGGATGGCGGCTATTGGCAGGCGTCTTCCCGGTCCAATTCGCTCAGGGAAAGGGAGCCGCAATCGCGACCTTCGGTAAGCGAGAACACTGGAATGAAGGGCGAAAAACCAGCTTTTCTACCGAAAGGGAGAGGGGATGATAGATGGCGACTTACTCAAAAGCAGAGAAACCGTACAAAATTCGCGAAAATGTCGTGTTTCTCTGCTTTTGAGCAAGTCGTTCGCACACAACCCCACCCCATCGAGCAATGTTGAACCAGAGGAGTGTAGGAATCTATTCGGACCGAGTGCGCTCCTGCTGTGATGGAGCCCTGGTTGCGAGCGGCGCTCTCGTCCTCATCTTCGAGCGAGCTCTCGCGAAGCCGAACAACGGCGAGAAGCTCCCGTCAGCGCAAGTGAAAACGGTCCAGATGCATCTCGAAAGAGTCCCAAAGGCGAGTCTTGTCTGCGTAGCCGTTGCCCATCGACCGGTCGGATTAGAGTTCTCGCGAGGTGGATCAAGGAGAGGCTGCCATCGAGCAGGCACGAGATCGGTCGTCCTCATTCACGAAGAGAGCGACCTTCCCCTGGGATCTCTTCCATTTCGTTCACCTTATGGGAGGATCGTTGCCCTGCGCCGAGGAGGGTGATCTGCTCCACCCGCAGGATGCGCGGCGATCTCGACAACTCGAGAATGATTCCTCCGTAGTTGCCTGCCCTGGATGTATTGACTGGCATTGCAGGCGGTGCCGCATGGGGCCATAGATGGATGGCTCGCCAGAACGGACACCGAATGGATTACTTGCAGCCGATGCTGTCCATGACGCTGTTGGTGGTGACTCGCCCCATGCCGTCGGGAGACGAGGCTCCACCGTACCAACCGGTGTCCCCCGAAAACCCGTCCCGGTTGACATTGCTCCAGGCGCTGCGCACCGACGCCATGCCGTAGGGACCGCCCAGGCAGTAGGCGCTCCATCCACTGCCGTACGTGGACAGGTTCCAGTTGCCGTTGGTTCGATCCCAGCTCCAATCGGTGGCCCAGCACTGCACATCGTAGCTTCCCCATTGCTGGTGGCGCTGCCAGCCCGCCGGGCAAGCCCAGTGCGTCATGTGCCCGTACGCCTCCTGCACGCAGGAGAGCGTGGTGCAGTCCTGGCCGCCGGAGCCGGGCTTGAAATCGCAGACGGTGATGTCTCCGGCGGCGCGGAGCGCCCCTCCCGCCGCCAGGCATTCGGCCTCGGTGTGGGTGGAGTCGCCGCCCGCGAGCAGGCAGCTCTGGAGGCAGTCCCCGCCGCAGTCGGTCGCGGTCTCGGTGCCGTTCTTGACTCCGTCATGGCAGTCGGGTGCCGCGCAGACCTCGGCGAGGCAGACTCCACTCTGGCAGTCGCCGGGAACGAGGCAGCCCAAGCCGTCGGCACACTTCGAGGCGCAGCCGCCGCCGCAGTCTGCTCCCGTCTCGCTGCCATCCCTGAAGCCGTTCGCGCAGTCGGGAACCGCACAGGCCCCAGCCAGGCACACCTGTAGCGTTCCGCAGTCGGTCCCGTCCGGCGAATCCGTGCTGCCATCGATACAGGTCGGAGCTGCCTCCGTGGTGCATTGCACGACTCCGGCCTTGCACGGATCCGGGTTGACGGCGCAAGGCGCCTGACAAGTCACGCAGATGCCGGCCCCATTGCAGGCGTGGTGGGTGCCGCAAGAGGTGCCCCCAGCGGCCGGAGCACCGTCCAGACAGACGGGGGCGCCAGTGGAGCAGCCCACGATTCCGACGAGGCACGGAGCGCCGAGATTGGTCGCGCAGAGGCTCCCCGCCGCACAGTCCACACACGCGCCAAGCCCGTCACAGACCTGGTCCATCCCGCAGCCCGTTCCCGCCTCGAGGGGGAGGCCGTCCACACAGCGCTCCTCACCCGTACTGCACTCCGTTCGGCCCGTTTTGCATGGCGCCCCGGGGTTCGTCTCACAGGCGATGCTCGCCGCGCAGGCGACGCACGCTCCCGCTCCGTCGCAGACCTGGTTCGTTCCGCAGCCCAACCCGGCGGCAGCGTCCGAGCCATCGACGCACACTTCGACTCCCGTGCTGCACTCGGTCCGGCCCGCCTTGCACGGCGCCCCGAAATTGGTCGCGCAGGCGACGCTCGCGAGGCACGTCACGCAGGCTCCGGCTCCGTCGCAGACCTGGTTCGTCCCGCAGACGGTCCCCGCGGCGAGGCCGGCGCCGTCCACGCACCGCCGATGTCCGGTGGAGCAGCTCGTCTGGCCTGCCAGGCAGGGCGCTCCGGGGTTGCTCGTGCACGCCACTCCTTCGACGCAGCTCACGCAGTCCCCTTCCCCATCGCAAACCCGGTCGGAGCCACAGGCCGTGCCTCCCGGAGCGCCGAGCGTGTCTACACAGCTCGGCATCCCTTCTTGGCAATGGATGGCGCCCAGCAGGCAGGGGGCGCCCGGGTTGTCGGAGCAACTCTCGCCTTCGGTGCAGCTCTTCAGGCATCGTCCGCCGGCGCAGCGCGCCTCCGCGGCGCAGACCACGCCCACGCAGCGCGCATCCGAGCAGGTCCCGGCGACACACACCGAGCCGGGGAGGCACGGCTGGTCCCCGCAGCGCTCGGGCTCGCAGCGCCCCTGGAAGCAGGTCTCGCCGGCAGTGCAGGCGGTGCCGACACACGTCTGGCCGATGCAGGCCCCGTTCAAGCAAACCTGCTCGGTCGAGCAATCGGCATCCGGGCAGTCTCGCGGATAGCACGAGCCCGCAGCGCACATCTCGAGGGCCGTGCAGGCGTGGCCGCAGGCGCCGCAATGGGCGTCGTTGAGGGCGAGGGCGACGCAGCTGCTCCCGCAAAGGGTCTCCGCCTCCGGGCAAGCAGCAGCGTCTGGCCCGCCTGCTCCCGAGGCGATCTCGTTGTCGCAGGAGGTGGCAAGGACGAGCGCAGCGGCCGAGGCGATAAGTGAGCGGCGCATGGATTCTCCTGTCGTCGGGAAGCAGACCGGATGGTTTGGCTGCTGCTTCCGCGACCAGCATATCGTGCGCGCGGGGGACCGGGCTTCACGCTCTTCGTGGGGACCAAGAGGGGACCGGCACACTCCGTTCATGGCATCAGGCACGGAAACCCGGCTCGACCGACCACGCTCCGCATCGACCGAGCAATCTCATGCGGCTCGCGCGACGCCCTTGTGCGCGGCCTTGTCCGCGTACATCGCCACATCAGCCTGGTGCAGCAGCGAGAGCAGGTCGACGGTCTGCTCGCTCCAGGTGGCGGTGCCTATCGACAGGCCCGGCGCCGAGGGCTGGCGGCGAACGTGCTCGCGCAGCCGCGAGATGAACTGTGAAGCGGCCTCCTCGTCGGTCTCGGACAGGATGACGGCGAACTCGTCGCCACCGATCCGGCAGACCGCGTCGTCGACGCGGATGTTCTCTTCGATCAGACGCGCGACGTGCCGCAGGACCTCGTCACCAGCGACGTGCCCTCGCTCGTCGTTGATGCGCTTGAAGTCGTCGAGGTCGAGGAGCAGGAGCGTGCCCACGCCCTGGTGACGCTGGGCGTGTGCCAGCTCCTCGGCCATTCGCTCCTCGAAGTAGCGCCGATTCCGCAGGTTGGTGAGCGGGTCGCGATAGACGAGATCCTGCAGCTTCGAGAGTGCGTTCACCATCGCTCGCAGCTCCTTGTTCTCGCGGCGCAGCCCAGCCAGCTCCGAAGAGGCCGTCGCTGCCGTTTCCGTACTCGTCGGGTCCATCCGTCCTCCTCGTCAGCCTGATCCAGCGAGGCTGCAAACCGACAGCCAATCTGGAGAAAGGAGGTGGGTCGCGGAGGCGAGCCAGTGGGTGGCCGCGCACCCCGCAGCTGCTCGCCTGTCCTTTCGAGCTGTTGCCGCGAGTCCACAGCCAAGGAGCCGCGCCGGGGCACAACGGCCCCATCGCCGTGGATTCACGGGGGCTTTTTCCTGGCGTCAGAGCAATGACGGGAGTGACAGAACCGCTCGTCGGAGGTCCTCGAAGCGGACGTCCTGCTAACCCGTTTCGGGAGGAGATCCGAGTCTGCGCAAGCTGTCCGAGAGCACCCACAGTATCCCTCATCGACAGATCCTTTGGGAGATTGTTTCTGCAGCGGGTTTTCGGCCGAATGGCGCTCGTGAACGCCCTCCAGAGAAGGCTCGTCGAGCTCGCCCGGCTGGTCAGCCGGGCGCGTGCCGTCCCCAGAGTCGCCGGCCATGTGCAGCTGGAGATGAACGGCCAGCAGCTCGACCTGCTGCTGGCAGACGCCACCCTGGCCGGGCCCGGCTTCGCCGCGGTGGACTGGCGTCGCGCCCCGATCGCGCAGGCCTTCTTCGTCGACGGCAGAGCCTTCGAGCTGGAGGCGGGCGGACAGGAGCTGCGCGGGCGGGTGCTGTCGCGCGCCCTCCTCCAGGTCGAGCAGGGTCGCCTCGTGTCCGCGGTCCTGGACACGTCGGGCGGCTCGCCATTTCGCTGTGCGCCGGACGGCACCTGGACCGCCACGCGCGTGGAGGTTGCGGCGCTGCATCCGCGGCCCCGTTCCTTGCGGAGCCGGTTGAGCATTCCTGCCGAGGTCGTGCTCGATGAGGCCCAACGCCGCGCGGTCGAGCTTCCTCCTGGACGGCCGGTCCTGGTGCTCGGCGAGGCGGGCTCAGGCAAGACCACCGTTGCCCTTCACCGGCTCGCGCACCTCAAGCGTACTGCGGGCTGCCGGCGGGCCGCGCTTATCGTGCCGACCGAGGGTCTATGCGGGCTGCTCGAGGCGCTGCTCGCCCGGATGCAGGTCCGCGGGGTCGAGGTATGGACCTACGAGCGTTGGGCAGCCAAGTGGGCGCGTCGCGTCTTCCCCGATCTGCCGCGGCGCGAGAGCCAGGACGCCTCGGCCGCGGTGATCCAGCTCAAGCGGCACGCGGCAGTCCGAGAGCTGCTCGCGCGCGCGGCGCAGGCCGATCCGGCATTGCCCGAGGACGAGGACGAGCCGGTCGTCCCTTCCCCGGCGCTCGCGCGCTGGCATGACCTGCAGCGGCTCTTCGGAGACCGGGCGGTGCTCGCGCGGCTGGTCGAGGCCTCCCAAGGCGTGTTGCGGGCGGGGGCCGTGGCGGAGGCCTTCGAGCACACTCACGTGCAGTTCAGCCCTGCCGCGGAGGAGGAGTTCGCCCACATCGACCGGGCTCGACTCGAGACGCTGGACGGGCGTCGTCTCGACGATGGGACGCCGACCCAGGACGCGGGCTCGGTGGACGCGGAGGACTTCGCGATCCTCTTCGAGCTGGACCGGTTGCGCGCCGAGCGACGCAAAGTTACCCCGGTGGAGCTGCCCGCCTACGACTGCCTGGTCGTGGACGAGGCTCAGGAGCTTGCTCCGTTGGAGCTGACGCTCTTGGGCCGCTGCCTGGCGCCGGGAGGCACCCTGATCGTCGCCGGAGATGCGGAGCAGCAGGTCGATCCCACCAACCACTTCCTGGGCTGGCCTGGGGTGATGGCCGGGTTGGGCCTCGCGGACTGGGAGACGACCACGCTGGACGTGAGCTACCGCTGCCCCGCGGATGTGACTGACCTCGCGCGCCGGGTGGTGGGGCGCTCTTTGGGTGGTACGCCAGGAGGAGGAGGGCGACGACGACGTGCGGCTCGACGCTTCGTCGAGATAATCGGCTTCGCCACCGAGCTCCACGAGGTGACCTGGCTCGTCCAGGCCCTGCGCGCGCTGGGGGCCGCCGACCCCAAGGCCGCGGTCGCCATCATCTGCAGGAGCGCGGAGTCGGCGCACCGGCTCGCGCTCCTATTGCGCAAGGGCGTTCCCGTCCGCCTGGCGCTCGAGGGCCACTTCGCGCTCCGCTCGGGCGTGGCCGTGACCTGCGTCCAGGAGGTGAAGGGGCTCGAGTTCGACCACGTGATCGTCCCCGACGCGAGCGCCGAGGCCTACCCGGACACTGCAGAGTCCCGGCGCGCGCTGTACGTGGCGGTCACGCGCCCGACCCGGCAGCTCGTGGTGGCCTGGCATGGCGAGCGCTCGCCCATCGCTTTCCAGGAACCGGGCCCATAGAGGTCGGGATTGCCTTCCCGGCACGGCGTCAGGCAAAGTACGCGCTTTCTGCCTACCAACTGCCTTCAGGGGTCCAACCATGTCAGCGCGTGTCATCGTTGCCTTCTCCCTCCTTCTCTCCGTCGCCTTCTCCTGCTCCTCCGATCCTGAGCAGAATGCCGACGCCTCGACGGGGCAGAGCCTGGACGCCTCTGCTCGGGCGGACGCGAGCTCCGCCCCCGGAGCCGATGCGGCCCAGCCGGCGGGTCTCGATGCAAGTCAACCGGCCGGCTCCGATGCCGCCACCCCGGCTGGGCGCGACGCCTCCACTGCCGGACCCGACGCGAGCACCGAAGGGGTCGAGTGCGGCAGCTCGGTGTGCACGGGAAGCCAGCTGTGCTGCCTGCGCACCGACGAGGGCTACCCGACCTTCGAATGCGCCGCCTCCTGCGAGGGTGCCGCCGGTACGGTCTCCTGCGACGGCCCCGGGGACTGCGACAACAACCAGTTCTGCTGCAACGTGTACACCCTGGGGTCGGGCACCTTCCCCAGCTGCGAGATCGCGGCCGCGACCATCTCCTGCACCGACACCTGCGACAGCCAGTTCCAGCAGCAGTGCTCGGCCTCGGGCACCATGCGCGTGTGCCAGGCGAAAGCGGACTGCGTGGAGTCGACCTACTCGAATTGCTGCCCGTCCGGGGTCGGTGGATACATGGTCTGTCTGCCCTACGTCGTCGGTGGCTGCCTGGAGTAACGCACCTTACGCCTTCGCCCCACGGCGAGGCGGGTGACCGAGGGCTACCGCTCGGCTTCAAGGTTCCCGCGTCCGAACAGGGCGCGGGAATCTCGCATTCATGGTGTGGGGGGAGTGCAGCCCATGCAGGTCATCGACTTGAGCCCGGAGCATCGGGACCTCTTCGCCGTCTGTCTCGAGGACTGGTCGGCAGAGGCCCAGGAAGCGGGGCCACGCAGAGCGAGGTGGATCGACCGCTTCCTCGAGCGCGGGCTGCGCGCCAAGCTCGCCGTGGACGACCGCGGCACGGTGGGGGGCATGATCCAGTACCTGCCCGTCGAGCAATCCCTGGTCGACGGCGCCGGCCTCTTCTTCGCTCCCTGCATCTGGGTGCACGGCCACAAACAGGGCCGCGGCGATCACCGCGGGCATGGGATGGGCAGCGCGCTGCTCGAAGCCGCCGAAGCCGATGCCCGAAGCCGAGGCGCCACGGGCATGGCCGCCTGGGGCATCTGGCTTCCGTTCTGGATGAAGGCCTCCTGGTTCAGGAAGCACGGCTACCGCAAGGCCGACCGCCGAGGGCTCTCGGTGCTTCTCTGGAAGCCCTTCACCAGCGACGCCCAGCCGCCCCGATGGTTCACCCCCCGGAAGGCCCCGGACCGCGTTCCCGGGAAGGTGACGGTGACCGCCTTCGTGAACGGCTGGTGCATGGCCGGCAACCTCACCTGCGAGAGGGCCAGACGCGCTGCCGCCGACTTCGGCGAGCGCGTGGCGTTCAGGGAGATCGACGTCTCCGAGCACTCCGCCATGGCCGAGTGGGGTCGGTCCGACGAGATCCTCATCGACGGCAGGCCGGTGCGGACGGGCCCACCGCCGACCTACGAGAAGCTGCGCGCGCTCATCGCCAAGCGGCTGCCGAGGGTCTGAGCCGGCAGCGTCGCGCCGGTGGCGCCCCTCACAGCAGCTTGAGCCCGCCGGTGACCGCGTCGATGGCCGCCGAAGCTGCGGGGCCGATGGCGAGCGCGGTCGGGGTCGCCACGCCGTGGAACTCGGTGGCGCCGGCGTCGATGACCAGCGCGTGCGGCAGGCCCGCCTCGCGAGCCTTGGCCTCCAGCGCCAGCAGTTCCTCCTGGGAGGCGCAGCCCACGACGATCTTGGTGAAGGCGCCGGCGACCCAGGCCGCGGCCTCCGGCCACAGCGGCACCTCCAGCCTCGTAGGATCGGACGACGTCGTGCGGTCGAAGAAGACCTTCATGCTGGCGTGCGCCGCCTGGGCCGCCATCTTGCCCTTGCGCATGTTCAGGTCGGTCCGCAGGACGATGACCTGCTTGAGGTCCGCCACGCCACGCCTCCTCAGCCCTTGGGCCCCAGCCCGGAGACCACCACCGCCGGCGCCAGCCAGAGCCGCTGCGTCCTCACCCGCTCGAAGCCGGCCTCCACGAGCCAGGCGCGCAGCGTCGGCTCGGGCCAGGTCTGCGCTCCCGACACCAGGAAGAAGAACAGCTCGCCGAAGCCGGCCGTGAAGCTCAGGTCGCCCTCGGTCTGCTTGTACTCGCTCTCCTGGATCGCCAGGACCCCGCCGGGAGCGATCGCCGCGCGCGCCTTGCGCAGCACCACCTTCGCCTCGGCCTCGGTCGCGTTGTGCAGCACGTTGAACAGCAGGATGGCGTCGTAGCCGGTGCCCCACTCGTCGGTGCGCATGTCGCCAGGCCGGAAGGTCACGCGAGCGTCAAAGCCCGCCTCCTCGACAATCTTTCGACCGTGGGCTGCAGCTTCGGGCAGGTCGAGCACCTCGGCCTTCAAGCCCGGGTGCCTCCGGCAGAACTCGACGGAGTACATCCCGTGGCCGCCGCCCACGTCGAGCAGCTTCGCCGGCGGACGCGCGAACTTGATCCTGCGGACGATCTCCTTGCCTGCCGGAGCCGCGAAGGTGGCCAGCCCGCGCAGGTAGCGCCCCCAGGACTCGGGCGACAGGACGCCGTCGTCGTGCAGCCGGATGCCCCGGCCCGTCCTCACGCCTGCCTCGAGGTGCGAGGTCCAAGACCACAGCTCCTCGAGGAAGAGCAGCGCGTCCTTCATGGAGCTCTTCGAGCCGCGGGCCAGCCACTTCTTCGACAACGCGCTGAGCGAGTACCGGCCCCGCGAGCGCTTGAGGTACCCGAGTCCGTTGAGGGCCCGCAGCAGCCGCTCGAGCCCTTCCACCGACAGGCCCAGCTCCTTGGCCAGCGTGGCCGCGTCCGCGGTTCGGTCCGTGAGCGCGTCGAAGACGCCCAGCTTGGCGCCAGCCAGCAGGAGCCGCGACGCAAAGAGCCCCCAGGCCCCCAGCACCACCGGCTCGGGCACCGCGCCGGCTGTCAACGCCAGACTCTCGACGAGGTTGTCTGCGACGACTCCGACGCGCATGGGGGCTCCTGCGTCCGCGACCGAGGGCCCCAGCCTACCGCCTTCGAGGGCTTCCGAGCCCAGGACCCGTCGTTCGAGCCCGGCTTACGAGTCGCCGTGACCGGCCGCAACCTCTGGGGCGCGGGGGGCCCGCACGGTGCGGTGCGCGGCGGCGGGGTGCTCCACGCCCCCCTGGCAGGGCTCGGCGCGGCCATGGGCAGGGCAGGATGCCGGGGCCCCGGTGTCCTGCTTACCTTTCGATCGTTCGCTCCTCTCGGCCGCCCATATCCCCTGCCGGCGGAGTTTCCTTCGGCGACCCCGTCATCAGCTTGCCCGCCAGAGGCCTGTTCGCCGTGGTCGGGGACCCACCGTGCCCTCGCGGCGACGGAGGGAGGGCAGCATGGCAACGAAGCCTATTGTGAGGGTCCTCGTGGTCGTATTGGCGGCCGCCGGGTTGCTCGCAGCCTGGGCCGAGGGGGTGGCGTGGGCCCAGCCGGCCTGCCCCGCCGGACAGATCGAGGCGGTGCCGGGCGCCGGGCCCTGTGTCCTCGACCCGGCCGCCATCCCCAAGTTCGTCTCCCCGCTGGTCATCCCGCCGGTCATGCCCCAGACGAGAAAGAGCCAGATCCGCGGCGAGAAGAACGCGGAGTACTACGAGATCGCAGTGCGGCAGTTCGCCCAGCAGATCCTGCCGACCGGGTTGCCTCAGACCACGGTCTGGGGCTACGGCTCGGTGAACCACCCCGGCACGTTCAACGCCCCCTCGTTCACCATCGAGGCCACCGCTGGCAAGCCGGTGCGCGTCAGGTGGATGAACGAGCTGGTGGATGCTGCCGGCGCGCCGCTGCCTCACTTGCTACCCGTTGATCCCACCCTGCACTGGGCGAACCCCATCGGCATGCGCGATCACCGGCCGCCCGCGGACCCCACCGACCCCTACTGGACCAACCCCTACATCGACTTCATGGGCCGCTACGTGGGGCCCGTCCCCATCGTCACGCACGTCCACGGCGCCGAGACCTTCCAGGAGAGCGACGGCTACCCCGAGGCCTGGTACCTGCCCGCCGGCGTCGCGCCGGGCCCCAACCTGCCCTGGACCACCGGGACCTTCTACGACCACTTCAAGATGACCGCGCTCGCGGGCGCGGCCTGGGCACCGGGCTCGGCGGTCTTCGACTACCCCAACACCCAGCGGGCCACGACGCTCTGGTACCACGACCACGCGCTGGGTATGACCCGGCTGAACGTCTACGCCGGCCCCGCCGGGTTCTACCTGCTGCGCGGAGGCCCGAGCGACGCGGTCACCGACGCCATCACGGGCCTGCCCGCCATCCTGCCCGCGCCAGCCCCCAGGAAGAACGACCAGCCGGGGCAGCGCACCTACTATGAGATCCCCATCGCCATCCAGGACCGGTCCTTCAACCCGGACGGCTCGCTGTTCTACCCGGACAACCGCGCCTTCTTCGAGGGCGTCGGGCCGGCGGACCTGCAGATCCCCTTCATCCCGGGCACGACCGCGCTCGACCAACTGAGCGACGTCGCCCCCATCTGGAACCCGGAGTTCTTTGGCAACACCATCATGGTCAACGGCAAGACCTGGCCGTTCCTGCAGGTGGAGGCGCGCCGCTACCGCCTCCGGCTCCTCAACGGCTGCCAGTCACGCTTCCTCATCCTGCAGGCGAGCGACCCGGCGGTGCAGATCTGGCAGATCGGCGCCGAGGGCGGCTTCCTGCCGGCCCCGCTGGACCTCAACACCGCCACCGGCGGCCAAATACTGCTGGGCCCGGCCGAGCGCGCGGACGTGATCGTCGACTTCGCCGGCGTGGCGCCGGGGACCACCGTGACCCTGCTCAACCTGGGCCCGGACGAGCCGTTCGGCGGAGGCATGCCGGGGATGGCCTTCCCGGTCGCCGACCCGCTCACCACCGGCATGGTCATGGAGTTCCGCGTGGTGGCGCCGGTCGCGCCGGACCCGACCACGCCGCCGGCCCAGCTGCAGCTCGCGCCTCGCATTCCGCTGCCGGCCAGCACCATCACCCGGCTGGTCTCCTTGAACGAGGAGGACTCGGCGACGGTGTGCGTCCTCTTCGACCCCGTGGCCGACGCCTTCGTCGTGCCCATCGCCGAGGTGGCCTGCGACAGCGTGGCCCCCGCGGGCCTGGAGGTCGTCCCCTTCGGCCCCGCAGCCGCCAAGCTCGGGACCTATGACGCGGTCAACAACGTCAGCACCCCGCTGATGTGGGACAGCCTGATCACCGAGCTGCCTCAGGTGGGGAGCACCGAGACCTGGGAGATCTGGAACTTCACCATGGACGCCCACCCCATCCACATCCATCTGGTGCAGTTCGAGGTGGTCAACCGCGAGGTGTGGGACCCGACGATGTCTCCTAACCCGCCTGGCGTCCGGCCCCCGGAGCCCTGGGAGACCGGCACCAAGGACACAGTCATCGTCTACCCGGGCGAGCTTGCCCGCGTGAAGGCCACCTTCAGCAACCCCGGCCTGTTCGTGTGGCACTGCCTCATCCTCGAGCACGAGGACAACGAGATGATGCGGCCGTACTGCGTAACCAACGCCAATGGTACCCGCGACCCCGCCTGCGACCTGGCGGACCAAGGCCACACGATGCCCGGGCCCGGCCCGGGGCCGATGCCCATGGCCTACTGATCGCTTGCTCCCCCAGCGCGGGCTGCCCTCCCGGGTACCTGCGCTGGCCCCATCGGGAAGGCCCGCCAGCCATGGCGGGCTTTCTTCGCTGCGTGATTGCCACTGGCGGTCGTGCCCCTGGCCGCCCTCTCACCTCAGCGCCAAGGTCCTGCCTTTCCAGTCCGCGGAATGCCAGCGGCGGAAGGTGCCGAAGCCATCGAAGCTCCCGCC
>JACRCT010001218.1 GCA_016218885.1 Deltaproteobacteria bacterium
GAAGAGGGAGCGCAGGGCGAGCAAGGGCGGGAGGCGCAAGGGGAGCAGGAGGAGCCAGGTCAGGAAGAAGGGGAGGCCGCGGAAGCCGAGCCGGGCGAGGAAGCCCCTCAGCGCGAAGGGCAAGAGGAGAAGAAGGAAGAAGAGGGCGAGAAAGCTGAAGGGGAGACGGTCGAGCTGTTCGCCGGCAATGCCGAGTCGATGCAGGCGTGGAAGAAGGTCGGCGCGGGCGAGCTCGAGCTCCGGGACCAGGAGCTGCAGCTTCGCCCCGGCCGCGAGCGGGGGCTCGCTTATTACCGCGGCCGGCGCTTCGATGACTTCAAGCTGAAGTTGCAGTATCGGCTCGAGGGGTCGGACCCGCCGCCGAGCGCAGCCATTCGCTTTCTCGATCCGGAGCAGCCGGTTCCGGACCGCAAGGACCCCTCGCGGAAAGAGA
The DNA here is from genome assembly GCA_016218885.1 of Deltaproteobacteria bacterium. Lineage (GTDB taxonomy): Bacteria > Myxococcota > Myxococcia > Myxococcales > UBA5297 > JACRCT01. The sequence goes on from JACRCT010001218.1 coordinate 434, forward strand.
CGTATGACAATCAAGCCTTCGTCGCCGCCCACACCGGCTTCGAGGTGCTCATGGGCTCCGGGCCGACGGGCAAGGCAGGCACGTTTGCCGGCGTTCCCGTGGGCGATGAGGCGGGGAAGCAGCGCCAACCGCAGGAGGCGGAGCTCAGGAGCGGCGACTGGAACGAGCTCGAGATCGAGGCGCGCGGAAGCGACTATGCCGTCCACCTCAACGGCGTCGAGACCGCCCGATTCACCAATTCCGATGCCGAGCGGGGCAAGCCCGCGAATGCGGCGCCCGAAGCAGGCTATGTCGGAGTCCTGATGGGACAAGGGCCGCGGCCCGGACGCCAACCGGGGCCGGGCGGGCGTCCTCTCCCGGGCCTTCCCCGTCCTTTGGCGGGACCGATGCTTCCGGGTCGCGCCGGGTCGAAGAGGCCGGCTCGCACGGGGGGCGGGGGTGCACCTGCGCAAGGGCGCGAGGCAGCGCCGCAGGCACAGGTGGCCATCCGTCGCATCGAGGTGCAGGTCCTGGGCGCCACTGCGCAGCCGAGCGCGGAGGCGAAGAAGGGCGCGCGAAGGGATCTGGCCGCCATCCACGAGGAATCCCTCGCGGCGCTGGCAAGGCTCAAGGGAAAGGACCAGGGACTCCAGGGCACGCTCAACAAGGCCTACGGTTACGCCGTCCTGCCCGCGGTGGGTCGGGCCAGCCTGTTGCTGGGCGGTGCGCGCGGCTATGGAGAGGTCTTCGAGCAGCACAAGCCCATCGGCTTCACCCGCGTCACCCAGCTCACCTTCGGGGTGCAGGTGGGCGGGCAGACCTTCACCCAGCTCATCTTGTTCGGCTCCAAGGAGTCGCTGGAGATGTTCAAGCGCTCGCCGCTGGCCTTCAACGCCAACCTCTCGGCCGTCTTCATCCGCGGCGCCTCGGGCATGACGGACTTCAAGGACGTGACCGCCCATGCCTATTCGCGAGGCGGCATGCTGCTCGAGGCCTCGCTGGGCGGGCAGAAGTACCGGTTCATGCGTGAGGATGAGGCGTTGCAGGCGCTGGCGAAGAGCCATGAGCACAAGGGCGCGCGGGCCAAGGTCGCGCAGGCGGGACGCGCCGCCAAGGGCCTCGGGGGCAAGCTGGCGTCGAAGGTGGGCGGGCTGCTGCACAGGGAGCACAAGGAAGACAAGGGGCACAAGGAAGCGGAGTGAGGCCCAATATGCGATTGCACGTCGGATCGATTGGCATGCGCATCCCCAGAGCGCTGGCTTGGGGAAAGCGAAAGCTCAAGAAGACCACTGGCGGCAAGGGACCCCTCGCCAAGGTGGCCGGACCTTTGCCCAAGCTGGTCGGCGCTCTGAAGAAGGAGGCCGCCATCGGCCCAGTCATGCACCAGGAGGCATTGGGGGCGCTCAAACGGATGCAGGCGAAGGATCCCAGCCTCACCAAGGAGCTGCAGAAGGCCCACGGCTACGCGGTCTTTCCGGGCGTCGGGAAGGCGACCCTCCTGCTCGGAGGCGCCTTCGGCCGCGGCGAGGTCTTCGAGAAAGGCCGAGTCATCGGCTATGCCGGCATCGTGCAGATGACTCTCGGCGTGCAGGTCGGGGGCCAGACCTTCAACGAGCTCGTCCTCTTCGACAGCCGCGAAGCCCTCGACGCCTTCAAGCACAGCAAGGTGGCCTTCGCCGCCAACGCCTCGGCGGTCCTCGTCAAGGCGGGCGCGGCGGCCTCCTCGTCCGGCACCGGGAAGCGGATCTTCGTGCACTCCGAGGGCGGGATGATGCTCGAGGCAGCCATCGGCGGGCAGAAGTTCATCTTCAAGCCCGCCGCGCTGGGACGGCTGAGGAGCGCGGACGTGGCGAAGGCGGGGGCGAGCGAGGCGAGCAAGCTCGGAGTCCCCTCGACGCCGTCAGTGCACTAGCCCTTGCCTCCCCCGCCGGCTCGACGTCCTCGCGCGACCAGCTGGTCCCGGCTGCGGTGCCAGCGGGCTCGATCTTTGTGGGGCGATGCTGGCCGGCCGATCCGTGGAAGCTCGGAGGAGGTCACGGCGAGCGCGAAGTCGACGCCCTCCCAGCCATGGGTGAGGAAGAAGCTCTGCGCCAGGTGCCAGGCTTCATCAACTCCCAAGCGCCTTCAGAGCGTGGAGTAGATCGTCCCTTGGTGTCCAGTGACGAAGACGCGTCCGGCCGCGACGCCGAGCCCGTAGGTAATCGACGGGCCGGTCCCTCGCGGCCTCCAGGTCGCGCCGTCGTCGTTCGAGGTGTAGAGAATCGGCACGTTGTTGACGTCGTCTCCAGCGAGCACCCACTGGCCTTCAAAATGGGCCATGCCTTGGATGGCCGGGTCTCCATCGAGCACCTGGGGCGTCCAGGATTGCCCGTGGTCGGTGGAGATCCAGAGGTGACCGAGGGCCCCAGAGGCGATGATGGTCGAACCATGCACCGCGATAGTGGCAAAGCTCATTCCGACCGCGCTGTCGGTGAGCGCGTCCGTCCAGGTCACGCCGTCGGTGCTCGCGCGCACCTTCCCGTCCTGGCCGCCGGCGAGGAAGGTCGTCCCCTCCCAGGTGATCGCCCAGAGCGGAGCGGAGAGGGTGGTCGCCAGCGTCCAGCTGTCGCCGTCGGTTGAGCTGAGCACCTCGCCGCCGTAGCCGACGGCCAGGTAGAGCGAGCCGTTGGAGGCGATGTCATAGAGCGTGAGGTTCGCGGGCGTCACGGTGGCGGCCGTCCAGCTGCCGGCAGCGCCGGTCTCCGAGCGGAGGATGGTCGAGTCGGCGCCCACGGCGAAGAACCGGTTCCCGATGACGCGCACCTGACCGAGGTAGGCGGTGGTGGGCGCGGTCTGGTTGGTGAACGTCGCGCCGCCATCGCTCGAGTAGAGGAAGTCGGTTCCTCCCACGGCCACCACGTTCTGACCGATGCCGGCGAGCGAGCGCAGGATCATGTGGGTAATCCAGCTTGAGGGCGCGCGGTGCGCCTCGGTCACCGCCGACGCGCCGGCGGGCAGCGTGGAGATCGCTTCGTCAGAGCCGACTGCGACCAGGCCCGTCGACGAGTAGGTGGCCCCCCACATCGCCGCCGGATGCGCCTGGGGCACCTCGGTCCATCCGTTGGCGCCTGCCTTACAGCTCGTCCTCAGCGAACAGGTGAGGATGCGGTTGCCAACGAGCGTGAGCGTGCCGGTGCCGTCATAAGCGAGGCCGAAGAAGCCGTCGGAGGGCGAGCCCGCACTCACCGCGGTGAATTCGAGCGTTCCGAGCGAGGTCTTCTCCCCGTGGACCCAGGTGCCGTCGTGTCCGGCGAGCTGCATCGAGGGGACGGCCCTGGAGTTGCCCACCTGGTAGGAGGCCAGGGTGATCGCGTAGAGAGGGCCCGCGGCAACGACACCCAGCGAAGCGGCGGGCGAGGGCGACCAGGTCTCGAGGTTCGAGTCGCCATCGACGTAGAAGACGTAGCCGACGTTGCCGTGGTCGTCGCTCGCGGTGATGACGAAGAAGTTGAAGGTGGAGGGAGCGCCGTAGGCCACCGCCCGCAGCTGATAGTCGAAGGCGCGCGTGTCGGTGTGGTGCAAGTTGGTGTCGACCGTGGTCCAGGAGACGCCGTCCGCAGAGGTCAGCACGGTGCTCCCATGGCCGACAGCGACGAAGTGCGGGCTGGCCGAGCCACCAAAGGCAACCCCAGTCAGCTGGGCCGTCGTCCCCGAGTCGCGCGAGGTCCAGGCGATTCCGTCGGGAGAGGTGGCGATGAGCCCTGCGCTCCCCACCGCTACAAAGAGGCCCGCGCCATAGGCCAGGCCGCCGATGTTCCCGCCGCCGGGGACGCGCTGATCCGTCCAGACGACGTCGTCGGTCGAAGTCAGCATGCGCAGGCCATCGCCGGCGGCGACGGTGGTTCCTCCGCCCGTGGCCGCGGCGCGGAGGAGGTTGGAGCTGAAGCGCCGATGCCAGATGCCCAGGCTGAAGGGCGTCGCGGAGACCTCGGCGGACGGGTCACCGCTGCCCGCGGCGCTCTTGGCAGTGACCGTGTAGAAATTGGGCACTTCGGCGGTCGGGCTCGTGTCGGTGAATCCGGGAGAGTCGACGCTGGCGAGCAAGGTCTCCGTGCCCGCGGCCGTTCCCCGGGCGATGTCGTAGCTCGTCGCCCCTGCCACTGCCGACCAGCTCAGCACGACCTGGTCGTCCCCAGCTTGTGCGGCGACGACGGCAGTGCCGATCAGGTACGAGGCGTCGGTCTCGCCACTGCTTCCGGCGTCTGGAGGAGGCACGAGGGGGTCGCCCGAATCGGTGCCGCCCACGGCGCTGCCATCGGCGCCCAGCGCGGGAGTGCTTCCGTCGACGGTGATCCCGGCGTCCAGGAGCTCGACGGTGATCCCGGCGTCCAGGAGCTCGACGGTGGAGCCACAGGCGGTGACCAGGGCGAGGGAGCTCAACCAAGCGAGCGAAGAGAAGCGAGTCATCAAGAAGACCTCTTGGGTGGCGGGAGAACGGATTCTCTAACACGCTCGCGGGCAGAATGCCGGCCAGGTTGGAGGGCGGGGACCGGGGCGCTCGAGAAGGGCGGTGTGGAGGGGGCCAGGACGCCAGCTCGAGTGTCCGGCGAAGACTCCCGCGTAGCGGACGAGGTGGAGCGGGAGTGGATGCCATCCTGAGCATCCGACGCTGGAATCCGGTCACCCCGAGCGTCGCTCCCGCCGCGCAGCGGTGGGAGCGGAGTCGAGGGGGCCCCCTCGACTCCGGGGCTCGCACTGCTCGCCCCTCC
>JACRCT010001219.1 GCA_016218885.1 Deltaproteobacteria bacterium
CGCCGCGCACTACGGGGCCGACACCGTCTCCCTCGCCGTCGTCGGGGACGTGGACGCGACCCGAGTCCTCGCGGCGCTGGAGCGCCGCCTCGGCAAGCTCGAGCGCACCGGCCAGGGCCCGCTCGCCATCGCTCCGGGGCCGCCTCGCGACGCGCCGGCCCGGGAGGTGGTCTTCGTGCCCGAGAAGGCCAGCGTCGACGTGCTGATGGGCACCCCGGGCACGCTGCGCCGCACCGACCCGGCCTACTACCCGGCGCTGCTGGGCAACTTCACCCTCGGGGGCTCGGCCTCGGCGCGGCTGTTCCAGACGGTGCGCGACCAGCTCGGGCTGACCTATGGCGTCTCCACCACCCTGGAAGCCGCTCATGGCCCCGGGCCATGGGTCCTGTCGATGACGCTCAACCCCAGCAACGTCGAGCCCGCGCTCGAGGCGGCGAGGCGCGTCGCCGAGGAGGTGCGCGCCAAGGGGATCACCCCCGAAGAGCTCGCTGCCGCCCAGGACACGCTCACCGGCCGCTTCCAGGTGGGCCTGGCGACCAACGCGGGCATGGCCGCGGCGCTGGCGAGCTTCGAGAGCTACGGCTTCCCGCCTGACTTCATCGACCGCCACCCGCGGCTCATCCGCGCCGTGACCTCCGAGCAGGTGCGCGAGGTGCTGCAGCGAGTGCTGCACCCCGCGACCGCCCTGACGGTCATCGCGGGCAGCTACCCTCCCCCAGCCACCCCGCGCTGAGGCGAGCCGTCATCGCTGCCCCGCGACGGAGCCTTCAGTGGAGAGTGGGAGCGCCGCGGAAGACAAACCGCTCGGAAGGCAGCTCAAGTTGAGCAGCTGACGCTCGTTTCGGATGGCCGATTTTGCTCAGGCGAAGAATTCGACGGTCGCCAGGGACGGCCTGCCCAGCCGCTCCAAGACCTGAACCACCTTGCGCTCGCCATCGCTGAGATCGACGAACTTGCAGCCCAGTCTCGCCTGACCCGGGGAGGCAGGATTGACCCACACCACCTCGGCGCTGAGGTCGAAGCCGACCTCCTCCACGGTGATGTGCAGCAGCACCGGGGTTCCGGGGATGACGCCCGCCGGCAAGCTGTGGTCCTGCAGGCACAGGCCGAAGCCGCCCCTCGAGAGGTCGGTGATCAGGTACTTGCGGATGGCGTCACGCGCGTCGCTCGCGGCCAGGTTCACCGGGATGCGGGGATGCGCGCGCGCTCGTTCCCACTGGTGCTCCGAGAAGATCTTGTCGAGAACCGCCTCGATGGAGGCTCGCTTCTCCTCCGGAACGACGTAGCGGATTCCCAGCTCGAACTGGCCATCCGCCGGATCGCAGCGGACCACCTCACCCTCCACGACGGCCGGCTTTCCGAGGCCGTGGGCGTACATCTCGAACACGAAGACCGTGCCCAAGGGAAGCCCCTGCTTCGACACGATGCAGCACCCGCCCTTGGAGATGGTCTTGGTGTACTCGGTCACCAGCGTGTGCGCCTTCTTGTAGGCGACCCGAAGGCGAATGGGGCGCCGCGGAAAGACGCGTCGATCGTCTGGCTCTGTCACTAGCTCCTCGCGGCCCCCGCCCGCTCCGCCTTGCAAGCCATGAACCACTCGAGACGGTCCGGCGAGGGAGAGGCGAGCCGTCCCTGGCAGGAAGCGCCGAGCGGACGCATGGCGAGGCACCAGGCTGGCCGACGGAGATCGTGTACCCTGGTCGGGTTCGACGCCGCGCTGATAAGCGGCCATTCGACGGCAGGGTCCAGCGCACCCGTCCGCCAGGAGCCTCATTGACGCCAACCACGGCGCTTCGAGGTTGGAGGGCGGCTTCGTCCCTCGCTGGCAGCCCGGACGACGTCTCAAATTCGTAAATAAAATCGCCGACTTGCGGTCTTTCCTCGAAAAGTGCTCGACGCCCACAACCTGAGCCGATTCAACCTCGATAATTCTCGTGTACTGAGGCGGACGTACCTCCGCCGGGAGAGCTCGTATGACGACGCGCATCATGGGCGGCCAGACCCCTCGCGCCACGACGCCAGCGACCAAGCCCAACGAGGACAAGAACGTCGCCGAGAAAGTGGTCCATGACGTCTCGGACGCCATCAACCGTGCAGCCAGCGGTGTGACTGCAGAGCTCGGCTCGACCGTCAACGATGCCCGCTCTCTCGCCAGCAGGGCGCTCGGCCTCCACTCGACCGCGAAGGGCACCGTCGAGCAGGCCCGCAAAGTCCGGCAGGACGGCTTCCAGGCTGCGTTCGCCCAGAACAAGAAGGACCTCTTCGAATACGCGCGGCAGGGCACCATCAGCCCCGGAGCCCTCGGTGCGGTCAAGAAGGGTCTGGCGGTGGCGGGGCTGGTGACCGGCGCCATCGACCTCCCCGGCAGGATCTCGACCACGGCCAAGGACCTGCGCGACGCCATGCGGGACGGGGGCACGCAGGCCTGGAACAAGGTAGGGGGCGATGTCGCCGGCGTGGGAAGAAGCGCCCTCTACGTCGCCTACGGCTCACTCGAAGTCGCTCGCGACACCCAGAAGCTCACTGCCGCGTACAAGGCTGCCTCGAGCGCCTTCTCCGCCGCCGCCCCGGAGGCCATGAAGTCGGTGGTGCGCTCGGCAGCGACCAAGGCCGCGGTCGCCACCATTCAGGGTCGAAGCCTGGCCGACGCCGCCCACTACGTGACCCAGGCTGCGACCACTGCCGCCAAGGAGACGGGCTCCATCGCCAAGGCCGTGACGGCCAGCGCCAACCGCGCCGCTGCTCGCGCTGCGTTGCACACCGGAGGCAAGGCCGCAGCGGAGGCTGGGCTGGAGGCGGGAGCCAGAAGCGCCACAAGCTCCATCGCCCGCGCCGCCGGACGTTTTGCCCCTGGCCTCAACGTGGCCATCGCCGCCCTCGACACCGCCAGCGCCCTCTCCACCCTGCGCGACGCGAGCGCGAGCACCGGCAAGAAGATCTGCAGCTGCATGACGGCCGCCGGATCCACAGTCTCCGCCACCAACATCCCCATCGCCTCCCAGCTCGGTGCGGCAGTGTCGATTGCGTCCGGGGTCGTGGGCGGATACTTCTTCCCGAAGTGACCTGACCCGTCGGGGTTCCTGAGTGTCGCGTCCGAAGAAGAAGCCCGGGGCTCGCGCAAGCGGAGACGCCGCCGAGGACCGCCTGCGAGCGGTGTTCGAGCGCAGCGCGCTCGTCGTGTCCTTGGCTGCTCGGGACGTCGAGCTCCCCGAGGTTCAGGCTCCGTCGACCGAACGGCTCGAGGTGACCGTCCCGCGCACCGCGGATCTCACCGAGGACGATCTCGCGCGTCGCCTCCAGGCGCTCGCGCGCGGGTACGCGCAGGTTCGCGAATGCGCTGCCGGCGAGGCGGTACAGCTCGGAGACGAGGTATGCCTCGACGTCCTGGGATATGCCGACGGTCGCCTCATCCCCTTCAGCGCCCGGGTGCAGATGTGGACCGACCTCACCCCTTCGCCGATGCTCCCCGGGTTCTTCGAGGGCCTCGTCGGCGTCATGGTGGGTGAGGGGACGCGCCTTCAGGTGACCCTTCCTGCCGACTACCCGCTGGAGCGGCTGCGTGGCGCCAGGACCACCTTCCTCGTCGACGTCTGCGCGGCGCGCCAGGTGGAGCTGCCTGACATGCAGAGCGCCGCCTTCATCGAGGCGCTCGGTCGCGGCCCGACCATCGGAGCGGTCATCGAGTCCATCGCCGACGAGCTGGAGGCAGAGCTCGCCGACGAGCTGTGGGTGGAGGCGCAGAACCTCGTCATCGACGAGCTGCTCCGGCGGGCCGACGCCAAGGTCAGCGAGGAGGCCGTGGACGAGGAGATCCGCCGCCGCTGGAAGGATGGCGAGGGCCGGTGGCTCGTCAAGAAGCGCTTCAGCTCCGACGAGCTGCAAGAGGCGCTCGCCGGTTGGCTCGCAGATCCGCTGACGCGCGCGGATGCGTCGCGCCGGCTGCAGGCCAGCCTGGTGCTTCGCGCCATCGCCGTGCGCGAGAAGCTCCAGCTCACCCCAGAGCGGCTCGAACGGATCATCCAGATCGCCGGCAAGCCCTTCGGGTTCGCGGCCAGCGACCTGGGCGCGGCGCTCAAGGGGAACCCCGCTCTCGCCGAGCAGGTCACCGCCATGGCCTTCCACTTGATGGCCTTAGGTCACGTGATGGAGAAGGCCAAGGTGCTCTTCGAAGGCGCCCCGGCCCGGTAGCCGTCCTCGGCCGCCGGCGCACGAGCCAGTCGAGCCTTTCGAGAAGCTCTTGCCGGCGCTGGGCCTCCCTCCTGCGCAGCGGGCGCGGGCCATCAGGCCGTCGCCCCAGCCGGCGCGCCGGGATTGACGCCCATCTCTGGGTGCCCATCGTTGGGTCATGGGAGGTTCGCGCCATGGCAAACGTCAAGGTCGCCTGCCTGCTCGGTGATGGGTTCGAGGACTCGGAGTTCCGGGTCCCGTTCGACGAGCTCAAGAAGGCGGGCATCGAGGTGGAGATCATCGGAACGAAGGCGGGCCAGGAGCTCAAGGGGTATCGCGGCCGCGAGACCGTCAAGACGGATACGGCGATCGATCAGGCTCGTACCGACAGCTTCCAGGCGCTGCTCATCCCCGGCGGACACTCGCCCGACCATCTCAGGGCAGACCGGCGGTTCGTGGACTTCGTGAGGTCCTTCGACGCCCTGAAGCGACCGGTCGCGGCGGTGTGCCACGGCCCGCAGCTGCTCATGTCCGCGAAGCTGGTCAAGGGACGCACGCTCACGGCCTGGCCGACGGTGCAGGGCGACTTGCAGCTCGCGGGGGCCAACGTGAAGGACGAGCCGGTGGTGATGGACGGCAACTGGATCACCAGCCGCAAGCCCGAGGACCTGCAGGCCTTCAGCGAGGCGCTGATCCGCACGCTCAGGTAGGTCCCTTTCGGATGGATGCTCCCGCCTTGCTCACAGCTGTCCGCGCAGGCTCAAACTTCCCATGAACCCGCCGGCGGGTGAGTCCGCCAGCTGATCCAGCCCCAGCTGCCCGGCGAGCGAGACCCTTACTGAAAGCCACGACGAGACCAGCGGGGCGCTGGCGATCAGGAACATCCCCAAGTCGCGCTGGGCCTCGGCGCCCTCGAAGGAGTCCTGGACGTAGGAGAGCCGCGCCAGGACCCGCCAGCGCTGCGCGGGAGTGAATGCCGCCTGCAGCCAACCGGTGCGCCCGGAGGCCCAGCCGATCTCCTCCGCGTAGCCCAGGGATAGCCCGCCCACGTCGCCGAAGAGCCGTGGAAAGCCCAGCTGGGGGCCGATGAATCCGCGCGACAGGTCTTGCTCCACGTCTTCGGCCCAACCGCCGCTCGCGCCGAGCGTGATCTGACGGGTCACGTCCCAGCTCGCCGAGAGATCAGCGTGGTGCCCGCTGCCGCGGTACTGGAAGTCCACCGCCGCGAGCTCGGGGTTGCGGATGCCGTCGTACCGATAGCCGCCCGAGATCCTCAGCGAATCGGCGGGGCGCACCCCGAGATCGGCGCGCGCGGCATCGAGCCCGAACCCGCGCTGCTCGTCCCAGCCGATCCTCGCGTCCGCCCCCACGTCGAGCGAGTGCCAGAGCGCGACCTGCAGCAGCGTCTCGGCCTCCAGGCGGCGCGGGAGATCGACTCCGTCCACCACGCTCACCCGCGCCTCGTGACGCAGCACCCGCATCGCCTCGCCCACGCCCCCCAGCCGCTGCACCGACCAGTACCCGCCGGCGAGCCAGGCCTCCTGCGGCGCCAGGGTGCGCACGTCGGGCAGCTCTCCGCCGAAGACCCCCACCTCCGCCGACCCCGAGCGCGTGCGCCATGCGGCCTGGGCGCCGTCGAAGAGCATCACCCCCGGCACGTGCCACGGACGGACGCGACCTGCCGCGAACGTGAAGGGCACGCCCTGCTCGCGCCAGGCGATGGACAGCTCACGCACGAAGAGCTGAGTGCTCGCTCCGGGACGGTAGCGGGTGGTGTCGGGCCGCGAGATCCACTGCACGGCGGTGAGATCGGTCCAGACCCGGAACCCCTTCCCGAGCTCCAAGCCCCGCAGCGCCGCGTCGACCCGCTCGCCATGGAAACCGGAGCTGTCCGCCGAGACCCAGCTGGAATGGGTGTAGGCCGCCTCTGCGTGGAGCTGCGCTCCCGCCGGCGCCCCCCGAGCGGAGACGCCCGTGAACGCGACCTTGGGAACGGGCGCGGCCTCGAGCGCCGTGCGGCGAGCTTGCACCACCTCCGCCGGGTCGGGCACGAGCACCCCACCGGGCGCCGAAGCAGCCACGGGCGGCCCCGCCCACGAGAGCTGGAAGCGATCACCGGGACGCAGCCCGGCGCCGCGGCAGCGCGCGAAGTGCTCCGCCACCTCCTCGACCTCGCAGCGGCCGGCGACCTCTCCCTGGCGCCGGAGCGTGATGGACTGGCCAGGGGCCAACCCATCCGCCGCACCGCGATCGAGATATGCCCGCGTGCCGCTGCTGGAGACCACCTGCCCGCCACCGCCATTCGCCGCCGCGGCGCGTGCCAACAGGGGAAGCCCGATCGCACCGAGCAGCATGAGCAGCGCGAGGCTAGTCGCCTGGCTTGGAGCCATCGGCATGGCAGCCTCCTGTGATGCAGGTCAGGGACTGGTACTGGTAGGTGGGCATGCCCTGGTGCTGGTCGTCCATCTCGACGCGCCGGTGGCACGAGAGGCAGTCGACCCGCGCCCGCGCAAAATCAGCGGCCCAGGCCTTGTCGGCCCTGCGCTGCGGATGGCAGGCCAGGCAGCTCGTCCGGGTGTGCCCGGTCCCGTTGCCGATGCGGAACGGCAGGTGTGCGGCGACGCGATCCACCTGGGAGTCGGCGTGGCAGCGCATGCAGAGCTCGGAAGCCGAATCGAAGCCGCCCACCCCGGCGTGCGGCGCGGCCATGCTCGCCGCAGGGTGTGCGTGGCAGACGTTGCAGGTGACGATGGGACGTTGACCCGGGACGGTGTGGCAGTCGCTGCAGGCCAGCCCGGCGTGGTCATCACCTTGACCGATGGGGAAGTACTTCTGGTGATCGACCGCCGCCTCGCCGGTGGGGTGGCACTCGTAGCACTTGCGGCTTTCCCAGGCGTAGCCAGGCACGCTCGCGTGCTCGGGGTCCGCCTGCGCCTGCGGGTGGCAGGAGAGACAGCTGAAGCCCTGCAACGAGCCGGTGGTGTGGCACCCGGTGCAGGTCCGGTCGACGTGCGAGGTGCCGGCTCCGATCGGGAACCTGTTGTGCTCCGCAGCCTCCCCGGTGGGATGGCAGGCGTAGCACTGGGGACTGTCGTAGGCATAGCCCGGCATGCCCGAGTGATCGGCGTCGGTCTTGGGCTGCGCGTGGCACTCCAGGCAGCTGAACTCCTGGCGGGTCGCGCCGATGTGGCAGCGCGAGCACGTGCGATCGACGTGCCGGGTGCCCTCGCCGATGGGGAACGCGGTGTGCGGACCCGACTCGGCTTTCCCCTGCGGATGGCAGCTCAGGCAGGCCCCGCTGTCCCAGGCGTAGCCCGCGTTCCCGCCGTGGATGGCGTCGGTCTTCGCCTGCCCGTGGCACTGGAGGCAGTCGAAGCGGGTGAAGGTGTCGAAAGCTCCATGGCAGTCGTTGCAGTCGGCAGTGGCGTGCGCGCCTTCGGCGATGGGGAGCTTGGGCTCGTGCGTGGCGCGATCCAGCGCGGTGATGCTCGGGGCGTCGGCCCCGTCCTTGGGGCACCCAGCAAGCAGGAGGAGCGCCACCAACGCCCTGGAGACCCGTTCAAGCCGCATGATCAGTTTTCCGTCGAGAAGCGATGGCACTCGTAGCACTTGCGATCCTTGCACTGGTAGCCGGGCACCTCGCCGTGCTCGCGGTCGGTTCTGGCACAGGTGTGCTCGTGGCAGCGGGTACAGGCGGCGGTGTTGGTCGCGCAGCTTCCCGAGAAGCGCACCCCG
>JACRCT010001231.1 GCA_016218885.1 Deltaproteobacteria bacterium
GCACCCGGTGGACCAAGGAGTAGGAGGGAGTGTAAGGACAGGCACCAGATCCCGGCTCCCGCCGCACGTAGCCGGGCTTCAACGGCGCGCCTGCCACGCCCCGGGTTGCTTCTCAGCCCTCCGGCTTCCCTCCGACACTCGAGGCCTCCTCCCCTTCCCCACTGGCTGCGACTTGCGCACTCCCGACCGGGGATTGCGCGCCGCTTACCTTTGGCTCCACAGTTCGGTCTCTTTGCGAGGGAGACCCCAACACCATGGACCGGAAGGATCGCATCTCCGCCCTGCTCGACGCGCTCCAGAGTCGCGTGCTGGTCATCGACGGCGCGATGGGCACCGCCGTGCAGGAGCAGCACCTGACCGCCGAGGCGTTCGGCGGGCCGCAGTACGAGGGCTGCAACGAGCATCTGGTGCTCACTCGTCCAAGCGCCATCCGCACCATCCACGAGGCTTACCTGGCGGCCGGGGCCGACATCCTCGAGACCGATACCTTCGGCGCGACCCCCCTGGTCCTCGCCGAATACGGGCTGGAGCAGGAGGCCCACGCCATCAACGTCGCCGCGGCGCGCCTGGCCCGCGAGGCCGCCGACCGCCACGCGACCCCGGACCGGCCGCGCTTCGTCGCCGGCTCCATCGGCCCCACGACCAAGGCCATGTCGGTCACCGGAGGCGTGAGCTTCCCCGACCTCGTCGAGCACTACCTTGTGCAGATGCGCGGCTTGCACGAGGGCGGGGTCGACTACCTGCTGGTCGAGACCAGCCAGGACACCCGCAACGTCAAGGCCGCCCTCGTCGCCGCCGAGCGGCTCTTCGAGGAGGGTCGCGAGCGCATCCCCGTCGCCGTCTCGGGGACGATCGAGGCCATGGGCACCATGCTCGCCGGCCAGTCGATCGAGGCGCTCGTCGCCTCGCTGGAGCACGTGGACCTGCTCTACCTGGGCCTCAACTGCGCCACCGGCCCGCAGTTCATGACCGACCACCTGCGCTCCCTGGCGGCGGCGGCCCGGACCCGGGTCGCCTGCGTGCCCAACGCCGGCCTGCCTGACGAGGAGGGGCGCTACCTCGAGTCGCCGGAGATGGTCGCCCGCGCCCTGGAGCGCTTCGGGCAGGAGGGCTGGCTCAACCTGGTCGGCGGATGCTGCGGCACCACCGCCGCCCACATCGCCGCGCTCGCCGAGGTCGCCCCGCGCATCCGGCCCCGCACCCCGAGCGCCCAGCGCCGCTCGGTCCTGTCGGGCGTGGACCTGCTGGAGGTCACCGAAGAGGTCCGCCCGGTCATCGTGGGCGAGCGCACCAACGTGCTCGGCTCCAAGCGGTTCCGCGACCTCATCGCCCAGGAGAAGTGGGAGGAGGCCGCCGAGGTCGCGCGCGTGCAGGTCAAGAAGGGCGCGCAGATCATCGACGTCAGCTGCCAGCAGACCGACCGCGACGAGGTGGCCGACCTGCGCTGCTTCCTGGAGAGGGCGGTCCAGAAGGTCCGCGTCCCGCTGATGATCGACTCCACCAACGAGAGGGCGGTGGCCGAGGCGCTGACCTGGTGCCAGGGCAAGGCGATCATCAACTCGGTCAACCTCGAGGACGGCGAGAAGCGCTTCGAGCGGATCGTCCCCTTGGCACGCCGCTTCGGCGCCGCGCTGGTGGTGGGCTCCATCGACGAGCGGGGGCAGGCCATCCCCGCGGCGCAGAAGATCGAGGTCGCGCAGCGCAGCCACGAGCTCTTGACCAAGAAGTACGGGGTGGCCGAGGAGGACCTGTACTTCGACCCTCTGGTGTTCCCCGCCGCCTCGGGCGACGTCCACTACACCGGCGCGGCGATGCAGACCATCGAGGCGGTGCGGGGCATCAAGCAGGCCCTGCCACGCTCCAAGACCGTGCTGGGCATCTCCAACGTCAGCTTCGGCCTGCCGCCCGCCGGTCGCGAGGTGGTCAACTCGGTCTTCCTCTACCACTGCGTGCAGGCCGGCCTGGACCTGGCCATCGTCAACGCCGAGAAGCTCGAGCGCTATCCCTCCATCCCCGAGGAGGAGCGGATCCTCGCCGAGGACGTGCTCTTCTGCCGCGGAGCGGGCGCCACCGACGACGAGCGGCTCAAGGGCGCCATCGCCCGCTTCGCCGAGCACTTCCGGGAGAAGAAGCCCAAGGCGGCGCCCCTGTCCGCCCTGTCCCTCGACGAGCGGCTGGCCCGCTACATCGTCGAGGGCGCCAAGGAGGGGCTGGCCGAGGACATCGCCGAGAAGCTCAAGACCACCCGGCCCCTCGACATCATCAACGGGCCCTTGATGAAGGGCATGGACGAGGTGGGGCGGCTCTTCAACGCCAACGAGCTGATCGTCGCCGAGGTGCTCCAGTCGGCGGAGGCGATGAAGGCCGCGGTCGGCCTGCTCGAGCCCCACATGGAGCGGGCGGACGCAGCCACCCGCGGCAAGGTGCTGCTGGCCACGGTGAAGGGCGACGTCCACGACATCGGCAAGAACCTCGTGGACATCGTGCTCTCCAACAACGGCTTCGCGGTGGTGAACCTGGGGACCAAGGTCGCTCCGGAGAAGCTCATCGAGGCCGTGCGCGAGCACGACCCGGACCTCATCGGCCTCTCGGGCCTCTTGGTGAAGTCCGCGCAGCAGATGGTGGTGACCGCCGCCGATCTCGCGCGCGTCGGGGTGGAGGTCCCGATGCTCGTGGGCGGAGCGGCGCTCTCGCGCGCCTTCACCGACAAGAGCATCGCCCCGGCCTACAAGGGCACGGTGGCCCACGCCACCGACGCCATGAACGGGCTCGAGCTCGCCAAGCAGATCGTCGACCCCGCGAAGCACGCCCAGCTGCGCTCCGAGCTCCAGGATCGGCGCTCCCGGCTGGCGAAGGCCCCGGTGAAGGCCGCTCCCGCCTCGATCTCGACGTCGCGGTCCAGGGAGGTGGAGCCGCTGGCCGAGGTCCCCAGGCCGCCCGACCTCGATCGCCACAGCCTGGTTCATACCCCGCTCGACTTCGTCTGGAAGTACGTCAACCCGGTGATGCTCTACGGGCGGCACCTGGGGGTGAAGAGCTCGCTGGTGCGCTCCCTGGACACGATGAGCCGGGCCGATCTGTCGCGGACCGAGGCCGGCCGCCGCTCGCTCGAGGTGCGCGACGCGGTGGACCAGGTCAAAGAGGAGTGCCGCAAGCTGGAGCTGATGAAGGTCGGCGCCGTCTACCGCTTCTTTCGCGCCCGAAGCGAGGGCAATGCATTGCACCTGTTCCTGCCGGGCGAGGAGAAGCAGGCGGCGAGCTTCGCCTTCTCGCGCCAGCCCCGGCCCGACGGCCTGTGCCTGGCCGACTACGTGGCGGGGACCGGCGGGCCCGAGGACAACGTCTGCCTGTTCGTGACCACCGCCGGCCGCGGCATCCGCGAGCGCGCCGACGCCTGCAAGGCCAAGGGCGAATACCTCAAGTCCCACATCCTGCACGCGCTGGCGCTGGAGACCGCCGAGGGCTACGCCGAGATGCTCCACTCGCTGCTGCGCAGCATGTGGGGGTTCCCCGACGAGCCGGCGATGACGATGCAGCAGCGCTTCAAGGCCGACTATCGCGGCAAGCGCTACTCCTTCGGCTACCCGGCGTGCCCACGATTGGAGGACCAGGAGGCGCTGTTCCGGCTGCTCGCACCCCAGGACATCGGCGTGGAGCTGACCGAAGGCTGGATGATGGACCCCGAGGCGAGCGTCTCGGCGCTGGTGTTCCACCACCCGCAGGCGACTTACTTCTCGGTCGCAGACCTCGGAGCCTGAAGAGATGAGCGCGAGCGCCACCCTTTCCGCCGCCCGTCCGGCGCCCCTTGCGACCACCGGCATCGGCAGCCTGCCGCACACCCAGCTCGAGGTGGGGATGCAGCTGGCGCTGTCGGTGGACGTGCCCTATCTGCCTGAGCTGCCTCGACGCGAGGCGGCCGAGTGCTTCACCGCACAGGCGTTGGAGGCGCTGCCGGGCTTGCACAGCGAGCCCAGCTGCCGCCTCACCCTCGACCTCGAGGCCTGGCAGAGGGGGTCCTTCGAGCTCGACGCGCGCCTGGACGAGGCCGACGAGCGGGGATCGGTGGAGTCGTTCTTGCCCTCCGCCTCCTGCGAAGCCTGGTCGCCCTTCCTGTGGGAGGTCGCGTCGCGCCGGCTGACCTTCGCCAAGGTGCAGTGCGCCGGGCCGGCCACCGTGCTGGCTGCCGTGTCTGCGGGAAGCCGAACCTCGCTGCCCGCGCCGCTCGAGCAACAGGTGGTGCGGCTGGTGCTCGACCGGGCGTTGGCGATGGCCCGGGCGGTCCGCGCCGCGGGGGCGGTGCCCATCGTGTTCCTGGACGAGCCGATGATCGGCGCTGTGCGGAGGGCGAGCCCGGCGGCCCAGGCCCGCGAGCTGGACCTCTTGCGCCACGCCGTGCTCGGCCTGCGCAACGAGGGAGCGATCACGGGCCTGCACTGCTGCGGCGAGGCGGATTGGGCTCCCCTCCTGCGCCTGGGGCTCGACCTGCTCTCGTTCGACGCCACGGTCTCGCTCCAGCGGCTGCTGGTGGAGCGTCCCGACGTGGAGCGCTTCCTCGAAAGCGGAGGCTGGCTCGGCCTGGGGCTCGTGCCCACCGACGCGAAGAGCGAGGCGGAGCGGACGCAGCGCCTGTCCGCGACGCTGGCCGCGCTGGAGGCGCTCCCCAAGGCCCTGCGCACGCAGATCTTGACCCAGAGCCTGCTGACGCCGGCTTGCGGCCTGGGGACCCGGTCGATCGAAGAGACCGAGCGCGTCTTCGAGTCCCTGGTTGCTTCCCAGGCGCGGCTGCGCGCTCTCCTATAGCAGGACCTGGTGCACGGTGCACGACCCGCTCCCCCACCCCTTTGCGCCTCCCTCAGGCGACAGCGCAGGCTCGCAGCGCCGTCGCCTCGGCCTGCTCTATGGGGTGGCCTCGGCCGCGACCTTTGGAGTGACCGCGCCGCTGGCCAAGCTCCTGCTCGGGACCACCTCGCCTCTGGCGCTGGCGGGCCTGCTCTATGGCGGCGGAGGGCTGGGCCTGACCCTGGCATCGCTGCTGCGGCGCTCTACTGACCGCGAGGCCCGCCTCAGGCTCGCCGACGCCCCGTGGCTCTTGGGAGCCATCGCGCTCGGGGGCATCGCCGGGCCGGTGCTGATGCTGGTCGGCTTCGAGCGCACCTCAGGCATCAGCGGCGCACTGCTGCTCAATCTCGAGGTGCCGCTGACGGTGCTCGTGGCCACCTGGTTCTTCCGCGAGCACCTCGGCCGCCGCGGGCTGGTCGCGGTGGCGCTCATCGTGGCGGGGGCGATGGTGCTCGCGCGGCCGACCTCCGACGGGAAGACCGACATGCTAGGCGCGCTCTGCGTCCTGGGCGCCTGCCTGTGCTGGGGCATCGAGAACAACCTCATGCAGCGGCTCTCGGCGCGCGACCCGTGGGCGGTGGCGCGCACCAAGATGCTCGCCGCCTCGGCCTTCAACCTGCTCCTCGCCTCGATGACCGAAAGGGGCTTGCCCGAGCCGCGCTCTATCGGCTTCGCGCTGGCTGCCGGGGCGGTGGGCTACGGGGCGAGCAACGTGCTCGTGCTGCGGGCGATGCGCGAGCTCGGTGCCGCGCGTCAAGCCGCCCTCTTCGCGACCGCGCCCTTCCTCGGGGCCGTCGCTGCCATCCCCATCCTGGGCGAGTGGCCCGGGACGCTCACCGGCGTGGCGGCGGCGCTGATGGCGGCCGGGGTCGCCCTGATGGCCGTCGAGCGCCACCACCATCGGCACCAGCACGAGGCGCTCGCCCACGACCACGCGCACTCCCACGACGACCCGCACCACGACCACGTCCATGAGCCGTCGTTCACCGGGTCCCACGCGCACCCGCACCAGCACCAGGCCCTCGCGCACGAGCACGAGCATCTGCCGGACGCGCATCACCGGCACCTGCATGAGGACGAGCCGTCCTAGGAGGGCTCCGCGGGACCGCCGTGACAGTCGGCGGCTATCCGGCTTGTCGAGCCTCGGCCGTCCATTGTAAGGTTCACGATTTCAAACACTCAGGGGAGGTAATCGTGAAATCCGGAAGGATGGCGGCAGCTCTGGCCGCGCTGGTGACGTTGCTTGCGAGCGGAAACGCCGCGGCCGTGAAGCTGCAGCTTTCGGATGAGGCCTTCCTCGACGTACGCCTGCTCGTCCAACCCCAGGCGCAGGCTCGACAGGACGGTTCGGCGGACGGCGACGGGGTGGGCTCCGACTTCTACCTCCGGCGGGCGCGGCTGATCCTCTCCGGCAACGTCACCAAGAACATCAGCTTCTTCCTGGACACCGACGCGCCCAACTACGGCAAGGGTGGCAAGTACGACCTGAACATCTTCTTTCTCCAGGACGCCTTCGCCTCCTTCAAGATCGTCCCCGAGCTCACCGTCGACACCGGGTTGATCATCGCGCCGCTCACCCACCACACCATCCAGAGCGCGGTCTCCCTCAACACGCTCGACTACCACGCCTTCATGGTGAAGTACCCCGCCGGCAGCAACAAGGTCTGGCGCGACGTCGGCGTGCAGCTGCGCGGGCTCTTCCTGGGCGACCGGTTCCAGTACCGGGCGGGCGTCTGGGGCGGCAGGCGCGGGGAGTCCAAGCGCTTTGATGGGCCCACCGCACTGCCCGACATCAACCCCAACGGCGTCCCGCGCTTCGCCGGCCAGGTCCGCTTCAACCTCCTGGACCCCGAGTCCGACTTCTTCTTCGGGGGCACCTATCTGCGCAAGAAGAAGGTGGTCTCCTTCGGCGTCGCCGCCGACTACCAGCCCAAGGTCGCGGCCACCGGAGCCGAGGTGCGCGACTACGTGGCGCTGGGCGGAGACGTCTTCGTGGACCTGCCCGTACTCCAGGCCAGCGAGATCGTCTTCCAGGTCAACGCCATCAACTACTGGCAGGGCGACCTCTCGCCGGCCACCGGCCTGGCCCTGTTCGCGGAGGCGGGCTACCGCTGGAAGTGGCTGGGCGGGGTGGTCTCCTACGAGCGCTTCGTCAGCAAGACGGGCGCCGGCCACCTCCAGGCCTACCACGTGGGGCTCAACGGCTGGATCGAGGGCCATACCGCCAACGTCAAGGCCGACCTCGCCTTCGAGCAGGACTGTGCGGCCCAGAAGAAGACCCGCCTCGCCGACGCCAAGACGATCGCGGTCTTCACGCTGCAGACCCAGCTCTTCTTCTAGCGCCCAAGCCGAGCGCCGCTTCCCGAATTCCAGACTCGTCAGAGACGCACCCGCGGCCAGCGCCGGGATCCTCCGGCTGGCCGTGGGCGTCGCCCAGGAGGTCCCTATGTCACATGGTCCCGCATCGGAGTGGGGCAAGGACGCCGCTGCCGCCATCAAAGGCCGCATCGGCGCCTGGCTCTTCGCCATCTACACCGTCATCTACGCCGGCTTCGTGCTCATCAACGTCCTCGCACCCGACGTGATGGACACGGTCCTCGGCGGGCAGAACCTCGCCACCGTCTACGGCATGGGGCTGATCGTCCTCGCGCTGATCCTGGGCATCTTCTACAACCGCCGCTGCAGCGAGGCCGAAGACCGCCTCAACAAGGAGGGCTGAAGCCATGGTCTACGCCCAATCGCCCCTCGCCATCGGCATCTTCCTCTTCTTCGTCCTCACCGTGCTCTTCCTCTCCTTCTGGCTGGGGCGGCGCACCAAGTCGGCCAAGGGCTACTACGCGGCCGGCGGAAACATCCACTGGGCGGTCAACGGCATCGCCTTCGCCGGCGACTACCTCTCGGCGGCCTCGTTCCTGGGCATCTGCGGGATGATCGCCACCGCCGGGTACGACGGCTTCCTCTACTCCATCGGCTACCTCGGCGGCTGGATGGTGGCGCTGTTCCTGGTGGCCGAGCCGATGAAGCGGCTGGGCAAGTTCACCTTCACCGACGCCCTGGACTCGCGCTTCAAGTCCAAGCAGATCCAGCTGATGGCGGCGCTGAGCACGCTGGTGGTGTCCATCTTCTACCTCATCCCGCAGATGGTCGGCTCGGGCGTGCTGATCCAGCCGCTGCTGGGCCTGCCGCACTGGATGGGCGTGCTGATGGTGGGCGTGGTGGTGATCATCATCGTCGCCACCGCGGGGATGGCCTCCACCACCTACGTGCAGTTCCTCAAGGGCGGAATGCTGGTGGTCTTCTCCACCATCCTGGTGGTGAGCCTGCTGGTGCGCGGGCTGTCGCTCAACCCCGACCAGGGCGGCACCAAGCCCTACCACGCCTTCAAGTCGCTGACCGCGCAGGAGACGGCCCAGCAGGCGCTGCAGGTGTCCGACCCGGCGTACGTGGCGGCCGCCGACTGGCAGTCGTCACCCCTGTGGAAGGAGGGCTTCGTCCGCCTCACCAGCGGTGGTCTGGAGAGCATCTGGAAGGTGTCGAAGAGGGATGGCGGCAGCTGGGCGCTCGAGGAGACCCTGCACGTCGCCAAGCTCGACGATGGGACCAAGCTCTACAACGGGGCGCCTTCCAAGGACGGGAAGTTCTTCCTGGTCGGGCACATGAAGGAGATCGTGGTCGACGGCAAGAGCGTGGCGCAGACCGGCGCCCTGAGCCCGCTGGGGTTCCTCTCCACCATCCGTGAGAGCACCATCGTGCTCTGGGGCAAGAAGGTCGTCGCCGAGCCGGGCCGCCAGAACGAGATCTACTTCCAGAAGCCCACCCCCGGCGCCAAGGTGCTGCGCCCCGGCTTGAAGTTCAAGGTGGACGGCGCGACCCCGGCGCAGAAGTTCGACTTCCTCTCGCTGATGCTGGCCCTCTTCGCGGGCACCGCCTCGCTGCCGCACATCCTCATCCGCTACTACACCGTCCCCAGCCCCAAGGACGCGCGCAAGTCCACCATCGTGGCCATCGCCGCCATCGGCTTCTTCTACGCGCTCACCCTCTTCATGGGCCTGGGCGCGATGACCAACGGCACCGTCAACGTCACCGACGACAACATGTCCGCGCCCCTGCTGGCGCTGGGCTTCGGGGTGGCGCTCTTCGCCATCATCTCCGCGCTGGCCTTCGCCACCGTCCTGGGCACGGTCAGCGGGCTCATCGTCGCCGCCTCCGGGGCGGTGGCGCATGACCTGCTCGACCGCTTCGCCGGCCTGAACATGAGCGACTCGCGCAAGGTGCTGGCCGGCAAGATCAGCGCGGTCGTGGTCGGCTGCGTGGCGATGTACCTGGGCATCGTCTTCCAGGGGATGAACGTCTCCTTCCTGGTGGGCTGGGCCTTCGCGGTCGCTGCCTCGGCGAACCTGCCGGCCATCCTCATGCTCCTGTTCTGGAAGCGCACCACCTCGACCGGCATCGCTGCGTCGATCCTGGTGGGCATTGTCTCGGCGCTGGGCCTCATCCTCCTGTCGCCGGACATGTTCGTCCGCTATGGCAAGCTCGCCGCCGACGCGCCGATCGGCTTCAACAACCCGGCCATGGTCTCGATGCCCTTGAGCTTCCTGGCGCTGGTGGTTGTGTCGCTGCTGACCCAACCGGCGGCGCAGCCGGAGGTTCCGGGTGACGTCGCCCAGGCCTGACGGGGCGAGGACGGGCGAGGGGCCACGCACAGGGTTGCGCTGGACCCTCGCCGCAGTCTGCCTGGTGCTGCTGGTCCTGGGCGGCAGCGACGTCGCGGTGTGGGCGCGCAACCAGCAGCCGCACCGGGTCGCCCTCGCCGAACTGGAGCGCGGCTCGGCGCCGGCGGCCTGGCTGCACATCGAGGGTGGTCGGTTCGATCTCGCCGAGGCCATCTCCACCTCGGGCACGGTGGAGCTGGAGGCGCTGCTGGTGCCGCTGACGGCGAACCGCGCGGGGGGCCCGGTGCGGGTCCTGGTGGAGACCCGTGACCCCAAAGCCCTGGAGCTCTTCGGACGGCTGCACCTCGGCCTGGACACGCCCGCCGAGCGCGAGGAGTTCCTGCGCGCGAAGGAGGGCGAGCTGCGCGCCGTTCGCGACGTGACCGGGATGGTGCTCACGGGGCTCACCGCACGGGCCAACCGCGACGCGCTGCTAGGCCTGGCCCGCGAGGCCGGCTTCCAGGTCTCTCCTCAGGCGCTCTTCATCATCGAGGGCAAGGAGCCCCAGCCGGTCCGCGGCTTCGCCTTCCTCCTGCTGGGCGCCCTCGGCGTGGCCAAGCTCGTCGCCGACCGGTTCCGCAAGGCACCGGCGCTGCCGCGCCCCTAGGCCTAGGAAGAAGACCCGCTCCCCCTGCCCCTCTCCCAACGGGTGCTCACGCCCCTGGGAGAGGGGAGTTCGGCTCTTCAAGCTCTCCCGCTCACACGGCAACCCTTGCTTCCGTGGCTTCGCCCGCGCACCTGAGTGGACACGGATCGCGGGCTTCAACCTGCGCCGAGCGCTTCCGCCACCGAAACCGGGGCACCACCTCGGGAGCGGAGCGGGTCGACCCCAGGCCAGGCACGGCGGACCACGACGCGCTTGAGGTGCTCGCCCTGCTGGTCGAGGACTGCGAGAAGCGCCCCATCGGCTTCCTGGGCATCCTGCCATGCTGTCTCTGCCTTCCGGGAGCCCCTCGCTTTCCTGCCATTCTGGGCGAAGCTATCTTGAGGACATGAGCGAGTCTGAGAAGGCACAGGCCATCGCGAATCTGCGGCTTGCGTTTGATCTGCATGATGCAGGCGTTGCCCTGATGCGGCAGAACCTGCTTCGCCGATACCCGGGAGAGCCACCCTGCAAGATCGACGAGCGCCTCTTGGCCTGGCTCCGAGAACGACCGGGAGCCGAGCCCGGGGATGCCGATTGCAGGAGAGTGGCCCTGCGTGAGATCAAGTGAGCGCCCTGGAGGAGGCGGTCCGGTGCGTGGTCGCTGATCTGGGAGCTCTGCGCCGTCGCTTCGTGCTGGTGGGCGGCCTGGCTGTGTCGGCCCGTACTGAGCCGCGATTCACCCGCGACGTTGACCTGGCCGTACTCGTCGATGGAGACGCAGAGGCCGAGGCGCTGGGCCAGTCCTTTCGCCTGCGGGGTTACCTGCCGCTCGCCCTCGTCGAGCAGACCGAAAGGCGGCGCTTGGAGACTCTCCGACTCGTTGCTCCTCGACAGGATGAGCGAGGCATCGTGGTCGACCTTCTGTTCGCCTCTTCCGGTATCGAAGCCGAGGTCGTCGCCCAAGGTGAGCCAGTGGAGATCTTCCCCGGCGTCTTCGTCCCCGTCGCCCGCGTCGGCCATCTCCTTGCGCTGAAGCTGCTCTCCCGCGATGACCTGCGTCGCCCGCAAGATTTCATCGACCTCAGAGCCTTGATGGGTGTTGCGACGCAAGACGACCTGACGTTGGCGCGGGAAAGCGCCGCACTTATCTCGCAG
Source organism: Deltaproteobacteria bacterium (assembly GCA_016218885.1). Taxonomy (GTDB): domain Bacteria; phylum Myxococcota; class Myxococcia; order Myxococcales; family UBA5297; genus JACRCT01. The sequence continues at coordinate 11,293 of JACRCT010001231.1, forward strand.
CGGGGGTATGCACGCGACAGAGACCTGTGCTCGATGCTCGAGCAACTGGTCGCTCAACCTGTCTAGTAGCCAGCCGCTCCCTCAAGCAGCGGACGCAGGCGGTCGCAGCTCCGGTCGTAGCCCCGAGGCCGTCCTCAGGAAACGCCACCAGCACTCCCGGGAGGCTGATGAGGTTGCCGCCCTGGTCGCGCTGCTGGACCTGGCTGGCCAGGCCCGCTCCCGTCCGGCGGCGTCCACGAGCACCTCGCGCAGATCGAGCGCGGCGCGCCCGCAGCAACTCGTCCTTCTTCGTATCAACTCGCGTGCGCCGGCGAGGCCACAGACCTTCAGAGCTCCACGGACAGCGGGAGGGGCAACCAGCCAGACTCCCCTCTCCCAGGGGCGTGAGCACCCGTTGGGAGAGGGGCA
>JACRCT010000123.1 GCA_016218885.1 Deltaproteobacteria bacterium
CTGAGCCCCGCCGACGCCTTTCCCCGCCACGAGATGGCTGCGCTGCTCATGGACGAGGGCGACTACCGCGCGGCGATCGCGCAGCTCAAGGAGGTCGTCCGGCTGGAGCCCGACAACTTCGAGGGGCACCTCGACCTGGGCATCTGCTACGCGCAGAAGGGTTTCTACGCCGAGGCCGAGCGCGCCTACCGCCGGGCCGCCGAGCTCAGCGTCGACGACCTGCTGCTGAACTACAACGCCGCGGCCCTCTACGCGCTCTGGGGCAAGTCCTCGGAGGCGAAGAGCCACCTGGCAAGGGCCGTCACCACCGACAAGGCGAAGGTCAGGGGCTGGCTCTCGACCGACCCCATGTTCGACTCCCTGAAGGGCGATCCGGAATTCGAGGCGATGGCCCACGATTGACAGGGCTCGAGACCTCAGGCGCTGGGCCGCTCGATTCCCGGGAAGCAGGGCTCGACCCGCGTCACCCAGTGCCCAGAAGCCGACGCCGGGGTTGCAACCCGACGAAGAGTGAGGTAATAAGCGCCCCTTTTCAGAAGGAGTCCGGGGGATGTCCGAGCGGCCTGGTGAGCCGATCCCAGCGGTGGCAGCGCGGGCACCTCTCCGAAAGAAGCACGTGATTCCAAGCTGTTGGCAGGCCGAACCACCAGCACGCCCGGCACGCGCGCGGCCGGGCCGCGGGGCTATGCCCTGCGACAACCCAGCGCGTCCACTCAGCGGTCGCCGAGAGGCGACCTGACGTACGAGAGGTCCGGAGGCGACCGATGCCGCAGACGACCGGTTTCACGCTTTGGCTGACGGGGATGAGCGGGGCAGGCAAGTCCACTATCGCGACGTACCTCGGGGCTCGGCTCCGCGCGATCGGCAGGAAGGCCGAGGTCCTCGACTGCGACGAGGTCGCAGCCCAGCTCCACAAAGAGCTGGGCACCACCAAGGACGACCGGCAGCTCACCGTGCGTCGCCTCGGCTGGGTGGCCAAGCTGCTGACCCGGAACGACACCATCGCCATCGCCGCGGCCGTGAGCCCCTATCGGGAGTCCCGCGACCAGGTCCGCAAGGAGATCGGGCGGTTCGTCGAGGTCTTCGTCGACTGCCCCACCGAGACGCTGATCCAGCGCGACACCAAGGGGCTGTACAAGAAGGCGCTCGCCGGCGAGCTCCCCAACTTCACCGGCGTCACGGATCCCTACGAGACCCCGCAGCACGCCGAGGTGGTCGTCCACAGCGACGTGGAGAGCGTGGAGATCAGCGTCGAGCGGGTCGTGCAGGCCCTCGTCGACGTCGGCTACCTGCAGCCCGCCGAGGCCAAGGCGATGATGGGCAAGCGCATCAAGCCCGCGCCGGTGGTCAAGGGTAGGGGAGCCAAGGGCAAGGCGAAGGCAGAGAAGGCGAGCGCGCGCCCCCGAGCAGCGGCGAAGGGGAAGGCGAAGGCCGCCAGGCCGGCTGTCCGGGAGGCCAAGAAGGCGAGCAAGAAGGCGCGCCGGGGGTAGGGTCTCGAAACGGGCCCTCCACCCGTTCGCCCGGAGCCGAGGGGTCTGCGGCATGGGCTGGCTTCGTGCGGCTCAGCTTGGCGACGACTTCGGTCCAGGTCGCGCGGTCCAGGTCGCGCCTGACGTCCCGTCGTCCGTGGGTTCCGGCGCTGCCGGGTCGGGGTGGGTCCGCAGCGGGCCGATCCGCCGGGCGTTACTCAAGACTCTGTTCGAGGGGTCGAGACCGCCGTGACCGATGCCGAGACAACCGAGCTCTGCGCCGTCTCCGAGCCCAAGCTGGTGGCGCTCAGGGCAGCCGTCGGGGCCTGCCGGTCCGCGATGGTCGCGTTCTCGGGCGGGGTCGACTCGACGTTCCTCCTCAAGGTCTGCCAGGAGCAGCTGGGCGAGCGCTGCGTGGCCCTGCTGGCCCTGAGCGCGTCGATCCCGGAGGGTGAGCGGGTCGAGGCGCGAGCCCTGGCCGGGCGCATCGGCGCGCGGCTGGTGGAGGTCGACTCGAAGGAGCTCGAGGACCCGCGCTACGCCGCCAACCCCGTCGACCGCTGCTACTACTGCAAGACCGAGCTGTTCAGCCTCTGCGAGCGCAAGCGGATTGAGCTGGGAATCGAGGTGGTCTTCGACGGCTTCAACGCCGACGACCGCGGCGACTGGCGGCCGGGTCACAAGGCTGCGCAGGAGAAGCAGGTTCGCTCGCCCCTGGCCGAGGCCGGCCTGACCAAGCCGGAGATCCGCGCCTGGTCGCACCGGCTGGGCCTGCCGACCTGGGACAAGCCCGCCATGGCCTGCCTCTCCTCGAGGCTCCCCTATGGGACGCAGGTCACCGTCGAGCGGCTGATGCAGATCGGCGGGGCGGAGCATGACCTGCGCTCGCTCGGGCTGAGGCAGTTCCGGGTCCGGTGGCACGGCGAGGTCGCCCGCATCGAGCTCTCGGCGGAGGAGTACCAGCGGATGCTGGAGCCCGGGCTGCGCGAGCAGGCCTCGACGGCTCTCAAGCGACGAGGGTTCAAGTTCGTCGCCCTGGATCTCGAGCCGTTCCGCTCGGGCCGGATGAACGAGGGAGCGAAGGCGGCTCGCAGGCCGGGCTGAGGCAGTCGAATTCGCCCGGACCGGCTCGGACCCGCGCTCACCAGAGCCCGAAGGCGCGGACGTCCTTCGGGTCGAGGCTCTCCTTCTCGAACCAGGTGCGCAGCTCAGCCTCCGCCGCCTTGGCCGCGGCGTCCGCCTCGGCCCAGGCCTCGCGCCGGAAGCGGATCTCGGTGCCCTCCTTCCGCGAGGTCACGGCCTCCTTGTATTCGCTGGCGGCGGTGTCGGCGTCCTCGACGGCGCTGCGCTTCTTGGCCAGCGCGCGCTGGAAGACCGGATCGGCCTTGAGCTCGGCCACCCGGTTCTTGGCCTCGTCCCGGCGGGTCCTGGTCTCGAGGTCTATCTGGTTGCCCTCGGCCTCGTAGGTGGTCACGCACTGGTCGAACACGCGCAGGGCCGCCCGGGCGCGCATGCCTTCGCAGCGGTGGGCATGCTCGTCCCAGACCCGGCGGATGCGGGCCGCGTAGCCCTCCGGCACCTCGGCAGGGGCGTCGTCGCAGTAGTGCTTCTTGTCGGCCCGGACCTTCTTGGCGCACTCGGTGTCCTCGCCCCCGGCGCTCTCCACCGGAGCCTTCCGGGCGGCCCTCTCGGGGGCGTCGCCGGCGGGCTGGGCGGTCTTGCAGCCGGCGCAGAGGGCCAGGGCCAGGAAGGCAGCAAGGGTCGTCCGCATCACTCCTCCACCGCTTGGAAAACCGAAGCGCAACGCGTACAACCCTGGCAAATCCCATGGCCAAC
>JACRCT010000124.1 GCA_016218885.1 Deltaproteobacteria bacterium
GTCGAGAGGAACGCAAATGCGCCGGCGCGGCGGTTGGACTCCCAGCACGCCAGCGAGGCGATCATCGCCGCCATGCAATGCTCGGAGGGCATGCAGTTCCAGCGGACGTCGTTGCTCCAGACGACCCCCAACACCCAGGTCCCCAGGTCGGTCCCTGACGGCAAGGGCGGGCGCTCCACCGCGACGGGGACCGCGACGAAGATGAGCGAGCAGGTGACGATCATCACCAGGTCTGCCGCTACCAGCCGCTGGAACACCGGGCGCTCGCGAACGACGAAGTACGGCAGCAGGTAGATCGGATAGAGCAGGATGTAGAGCAAGCTGAAGGCCGGCCGCAGGGGAATCCTGGCCTCGAGGGTTGCTGGCAGATAGCGCAGGTCCTGCATGAGGGGGACCCGGCAGACGAGCAGGTAGACGCCAGCCCAGACCACGAACATCGCCAGGCCGATCAGCGCCCAACGATCCCAGGCAGCGGGCTCCAAGGCTGCCTGCCGGCCGCACTCGAGCGCCAGCATCGCCGCCGCCAGGGCGAGAGGAAAGGCGATCACGCCGGCCCAGAGGGCGAGCTGCGGGGTGATGTCCACACCGACCAGCTCGGTCAGGAGGAACATCCCCTGCGCGCCGCCCATGGCGCCGGCCACGTACCAGAAGAGCAGCCGGCGCAACCAGGGAAAGGGGGCCTTCCCGGCCGGTCCTTCTTCAAGCGTGTAGGGGCTGCCATGAGCGCTCATGCCGACCTTGTGAAGCTGCTGCCCTTTCCCCCACCGCGAAAGGCCGCTGCCGAGGAGATGGCCCTTTCTGCAGGCTGGGTTCGCCCCTGGATAAAAGGGCCATCGGGGTCGGCGCGCAAGAATTCTCCCGCATTCCGGGCTCCTTAGCCTCTGCGGGCGCGGGCATGGGCGAGGTCCCTGGCCTGGGCAGTCTCCGGCGGACCGAGGGCTGCCTGAGTGCGTGGTGTGCGTCCCAGCCGGGACGGCTCCGGCCCTTCGGGAGTGGAAGTCGAGGCCTGGCCCGACGCCTTCCGTCTCGACTCCGCAGCTGCCACCGCGCAGGACGTGACGCCCAGGCCCTGAGGCAGCATTGGCGAACCGCCTGGAATCAGAGTGCTTTTCTGTCGACGCCGCGGGTTTTCGTTTCAAGCGGCGTGAACTACAATCGCGCGCTCTCGTGAAGGAGAACCCCATGCGCGCGCTGCCGCTCTTCGCCCTCGCCCTGCTCATCCCCTGCGCCCTCCTGCCCGCTGGAGGCTGTGGCGGCTCGGACCAACCGGCTGGCCCCGATGCCGGTGCCACCGAGCAGCAGATGGTGGACTACTTCGGGCTCCAGACGGGTCGGTGCTTCGAGTACACCTCGGCGGACACCCTCCAGCAGTCGCCCGACCTGGGCATCGTGGTCGAGTCGATCGACACCAAGTCGTTCGCGGTGCCGACCCGCGTCATCTCGTACTCCACCGGCGGCGTCGCGATGCGCGACTACGTGGCCTTCCAGGACAACGCGCTCGTCCTCTACAAGCGCGAGTTCCCGGGAGGCAAGTCGTACATCTACGACCCGCCGATGAAGCGTCTGGAGTTGCCGGTCCTTCCCAGCTCGGTGCTCAACGCCACCAGCGCGGTCACCATCCGCGACGGGGCGGGCAGGGTCCTCGCGGACAAGGAGGCGCACAGCCTGCGCGTGGACGTCTACGCCCTCGCCGACGTAGCACTGCCCATCGCCACGACGGTCTCTGCCACCAAGATCTCCTTCGCCGAGACCCTCGCGGACGGCAACACCAAGGCCGGCCGATCCGAGGTCCGGACCTTCATGCCGGGCACCGGCGACAAGGCCAGCGTCGATGGCCTGGTGAGGATCGACTTCAACTTCAACCTCGACGAGACGAGCCAGAACGTCGTCTACAAGCTCCAGAAGATCCGCGATCTCGGCGACAACCCGGCCACCGCCACGCCTCCCTGCGGAGGGACGCCGTGACGGGGCCACTGAAAGGCGAAGCCATGTCCCGCTGTCTGCCGCTCCGGTGCACTCTGGGCGCTCTCGCCCTGGCCCTGGCCAGCTCCTGCGCCACTCCCTCCAAGCCCGCTCCCGAGTCGATGGAGGAAGCTGGGGCACCCGTCTCGGCGGAGACCCTCCGCATCGAGGAGAGGGACCAGACCATCTCCAGCCTGCGGGCCGTGGTCACGGTGCGCCTCAAGAACGAGGGGACCGCGGCGGTGAGCGCCACTCGCGCACGCTTCGAGGTGGTCACCGCGGGCAAGGTGGTCCACTCGGGCGAGGTCCCGCTCGCCCAGGTGGTACCCGCCGCCGGCGAGGCGACCGTGGAGGTCTGTGCGCCCTTCGTCTTTGCCGAGGGCGACGAGGCCATCGCCGCGCTCGTCGAGCGCAAGGAGCCGGTCGAGTACGCCTTGCGCGGCATCATCGAGGTGGGTGGCGCCCAGGTCGAGTTCGCCAAGGCGGCTGCCATCCGGGCTCCGCGCATGCCCATCCTCAAGCTTTCCAGCCTCGACGCCGCGACCAGCCCGTCGATCGGCGTCGCGGTGACCGCGATGATCGACCTCGAGAACCCCAACACCTTCCCGTTGGTCCTGCGCGGCTCGAGCTGGAAGCTGACCGTGGCCGGCAAGCTGGCCGGCGAGGGCGTCATGGAGCGCCAGGCCCCCAAACCTGCCAGCCACACCACCTCTCCGATCGAGGTCGTCATCGCCCCCAACGAGGTCAAGCAGCGCAAGGAGCTGCAGGGCGCCACGGTCCCCTATGAGCTGCAAGCCGAGCTGGATCTCGGCGCGGCCAAGGTGCGGCTGGAGCAGTCGGGAGAGACCCGTCTGTTGCGCGCCGGGGACTAACCGAGTCCGTGGACCCGTGGACCCGTGGACGTGCCTACGGGCCTACGGGCCCGCCCTGGGAGGAAAGACCAGGGCGAAGGCCCGATCGAGCAGGCCCGGGCCGTAGCGCCGGAACAGGTACTTGCGGACCGTGAACTCGACCCCGAACAGCAGCCCCAGCGCCAGGTACGAGAGCAGGCCGGTGTACAACGCCCACCAGCTCCGAGAGGCATAGCCGGCGAAGAGGGCGCACGCCATGCCGTTGAGCACGAAGAAGGCGCACCAGCACGCGGTCACGCTCCGGCAGTAGGCGATCTCGCGGTCCGGGAGATCGTCGACCTGAAGCCGCGCAAATCTCTCCACCATGCTCATCGTGCCTGGGCGCAGGGTCCAGACGAACTGCGTCAGAAGCACCAGGTTGACCAGGGCTGGATAGGCGAGAACGAAGCGCTCGTCGTTCGAGGCCACCGCCAGGAGCATGAGCGCCGCGACCGCGATGGGCAGCCCGAGGGTGGCCAGCAGCTCCTTGCGCCGTTGGAGCAGCGTCTTGACGAGTCCGGGCAGCAACAACACCAGCACCAGCAGCCCTACTCCGCGCGAGCTGAAGCGCGAGAGGCCGAAGTACACCGCCAGCGGGTAGGCCAGCAGCACGACTGCCTGAAGCACGCCGACGAGGGCTCGCATGGGGTACTGCCCTCCGCTCTAGAGCACCTGGACACTCGGGGCCGGCTCGACGCGAGCGTCCTCGTCCGGCGCGCGCTGTCCCAGAAAGGCCTGCAGCCGCGCCCGGTACTCTTCGGTCAGCCTCCTCGCCAGCTCCGCAGGGTCCCTGTGCGGCGGCGGGATCAGCGGCAAAAGCGTGATCTGCATGTCCGCGATGCGGCTGGGGACGTCGTACCAGGGCTGACCACGCATGAGCGTGGGGGGGTTGCAGGTGATGAAGACCGGGAGGACCGGCACCCCCGCCCTCGCCGCCATCTCGAAGGCTCCTTGGCGGAAGTCGCGCAAGCCGTTCATGGGCGAGCGCGTCCCCTCGGGGAAGATGAGGATGGCCGCACCGCCCTTGAGCGCCTCGACGCTGTTGGTGACGACCGTGGCCGCCGCGAAGAGTCCGCCGTCGCCGCCGCGAATGTAGCCGCAGTAGCGCAACAGCCGCCCGATGAGCGGGCTGCGGAAGTGCTCCGGCTTGGCCACGCACACCAGCCGGCCCCAAGCGCTGATGATGGCCGTCACGTCCACGAGCGTGGGGTGATTGGCGACCACCACCAGCGGCCCGTCCGGGAGGGGCGCCGAGAGGTGGTGGGAACGATAGGTGATGAGCCCCCAGAAGTTCATGTAGTCGTGGAAGAAGACCCAGGCGTCGGCGACCCACCGCCGGCACTCCCCGGCCTTCTGCTCCTCGGTGCCCGGGGTGAGCCAGCGCACCAGGGGCAGGATGATCATCGCGAGGACGGTCCCGCCCGTGAAGAAGAGCAGGAACGAGCTCCCGGTGAAGAGCACCCTCAGGGCATGCTTGATCCAGCGCACCATCACTGCACCACCACGAAGGCCACGGCGTTACCTCCGGCGTGGCTGAGGGTCACCAGCGCGCGCGTGGCGCCGGCCTCCTTCAGCGCGCGCGCCGCGGCAGGGCCAAGCCGGAGCTCGGGAGCCCCGTCGCCCTCGCGAACGACCTCGATCGCCAACAAGGGGATCCCCTCGAGGATCCCGTGGCCGACCGCCTTCAAGAACGCCTCCTTGGCGGCGAACCGCGCCGCGAAGTGCTCGGCAGGGTGGGCCCGGGCTTCGCAGTAGGCGCGCTCCCGCTCGGTGAAGACCTTCGCCGCAAACTCCCGGGTGCGCTCCAGGCTGCGTGCCAGGCGCTCGACCTCCACGATGTCGACCCCGATGCCCACCACTTGGTTCATGCGCCCTCCGCCGCCGGCCGCGCCACCGGCGCACCGGCCCCATCCACCGCCCCTGAGGCGACCATTAGCGGGCGCCCGATGAGCTGCGACAGGGCGACCGGCTTCAAACCACGAGCCTGCAGCCCCACCAGGATCTTCTCGATCTCCGACAGCCAGTCCTCCACGGTCACCCCGGTCCCCGGCATGACGTCGTGAAGCAGCACCACGTCCCCCGGCGCCACGCTCCCCAGCACCTTCGCCGCCAACCCCGCCACGCGCCGATTGCCGAAGTCGAGCGGGCGGCAGCTGAAGCAGACGCAGCCCAGGCCGAGCCGTTCAAGCACGGGAGGCAAGCGCGGATTGGTGATGCCCACCGGAGGGCGGAAGGCCAGAGCGGTCACGCCCTGCCGCTGGAGGATGGCCTGGCACGCTGCGATCTCCGACTGCAGCAGCCGCGCCGAGCGCAGCATCAGGATGGGATCGTGGCTGAGCGAGTGGTTGCCCACCTCGTGGCCTGCAGCGCGGATTCGCGCCATCACCTCGGGGTGGGCTTCGGCGTTGCGCCCCACCACGAAGAAGGCGGCCCGTGCGCCGTAGCGAGCGAGCAGGTCGAGGAGAGCCGGCGTGACCCGCGGGTCGGGACCGTCGTCGAAGGTGAGCGCGACCGCCGGCCGCTCGCGCGGGCCGCGGGTCACGATGGGCAGGAAGAAGGACCAGACCGGGAAGAACGGGGCGGCGAAGCACAGCGCCACATAGAGCACCAGCGGAAGCGCCGCCGGCGAGAGGGCCAGGCCCCAGGGAAGGCGAAGCGGCTCGAGGAAGGCCAGCCCAGCCCCCGCCGCCAGTCCCACCAGCCCCGCCAGGAGGGCGCGGCTCAGCTTGCTGTGCGGCCAGCCGTTCACGGTCAGAACAACCTCTCCCAGAGCGGGCCCACGTTGCCTCGCTCGTACTGGCGCCACTGGAGCTTGGCGAAGGCCTCTCCCCCGGCACCTACGACCCAGGCATGCCGCCCGCGCGAGTGCCGCTCGACTTGCCGGGTGATCTCGTCGGGGCCGATGGCCCTGGGACGATAGAAGACCGGCTCGAGCAGATCCTGGCCCGGCGCGATCTGTCCCTCCTCCAGCGCGATCCGGTGCAGGTCGGTGTTCGGGTAGATGCGCATGCCGCAGAAGAAGAAGTAGGCGGTCTCCGGCAGCAGCTCGGCGTGATCGAGCGCTTCCTGCACCGTCTGGGGCGTCTCACCTGGGCCGCCGAGCAGCATGAAGTGCGCGACGTAGAGCCCCGCCGCCTGGGCCGCCGCGTGCGCGGCCTGCACGTCGGCGAAGCGGAACGGCTTCTGGTTGCGCTCCAGCATCGCGTCGCACAGCGTGTCGGTGCCGAACTCCACGTGGCTGCAGCCCGCCTCCGCCAGGCGCTGGTAGAAGCCGTCGGGGGGCCGCACCGGAGTGAAGAAGGCGCTCCACGGAACGCTGACCCCGGCCTCCCTGAGCGCGCGGGCCACGGCGAGGCTGTGGGCGGGGCTGGCGTTGAACGACGAGTCGGTCAGGAACAGGTACTTCGCACCCGCCTCCTGCAGGTTCCGCGCGGTACGGCCCACCTGCGCGAGGTCGATGGGGCGCAGCCCGCGGCCCTCGATGGCCGGATAGGTGCAGTAGACGCAGCGGAAAGGACAGCCTCGCTGGGTCTGGAGGCTGAGCATCCCGCCATGGCCCAGGTACCAGGGCAGCAGGGGGTTGAGCTGCGGGGCCCCGCGGAGGATCTCCCCGCGAAAGGGCACCGGTCGCGGCGCAGGCCGGCCACGAACCGCCACGCCCTCGGGGACCGGCTCCGCCAGCCGACCGCCGCCCTGCTCCAGCGCGTCCAGCAGGCCCTTGAGCCGCTCCCCCTCGCCGACGATGCCATAGTCAGCCCCGAGCGCGGTCAGCAGCTCGCCCGGGAAGAGCGTGTAGCCGGCCCCGCCCAGCACGATGGGGGCACGCGTCGCCGCCCGCACCGCGTTCACCACCGCGCGCATGTCGGCCAGGAAGGCCTTGAGGTCGGTGCAGTCGGTGTTGTCGATGTTGCGTATGGAGATGCCCACCGCGTCCGGCCCGAGCTCGCCCACCGCCCTGGCGATGGGCTCGGCCTCCTCGCCGACTGGGGTCGAGCACAGGTCGAGCACCCGCACTGCGTGAGGCGCCAGCGCTCCTGCGACGTAGTCGAGCCCCAGCGGGAAGACCGGGTACGGCACCTTCAGGTGGTTGAAGGAGATGAGGAGGACCTTCATGCGGCCTTCGCCTGGCCCTTGTTGACCCAGCCCTTGGCCACGACCAGCATGACCGCGGAAGAGATGGCGATCAGACCGAAGATGAGCCACATCGTCTCGGTGTTCTTGGGACCCGTCGCGGGGCAGTAGCGCTCGACCATCTCGCCCGAGTAGAGCAGCGGCACCAGGAACTTGGTCAGGAACCAGGGAAGCTGGGCCACGCCCTGGTAGAGGCCGGCGCGCCCCTCGGGAGCGATCTCCGTCGCGTACTGCAGAAAGCGCGGCTGCCACAGCGCCTCGCCCACGGTCATCAGCACGATGTAGAGCACCAATGTCGCAGGGGTCGGCCCCAAGGCCAGCACGAAGGCCGAGGCGCCCATCACCGTCGTGCCGATGATCATCATGGTGTAGATGGGCTTCTTGTAGGTGAGGGCGGTGATCACCGGCACGAGGACGAAGATGAGGATGGGGTTGGCGTTGGAAGCGATCTCGAAGTACTCGCCAATCCAGCCGTCGAAGGCCCGCGAGATGTATTGCGGGAGGACCAGCCAGTTGTAGGTGAAGAGGGTCTGTACGGGAATGAGCGCGAAGATGAAGAAGAAGAATCGCGCATCAGCCAGAGGATGGCTGGAGATCCAGCGCATCGTCGCTGAGCGCGGCCCAGCCGGAAGAAGAAGAATGACGACGGGCACCAGGAGCACGACGCCGCAGGCGAGGTAGCACCAGGGCGCCGGGAGCTTGTAGAAGAGGCCGGCCACGATCCCCAGCAGGGAGATCCACACTGTGACCGGCACGTTGACTGGCCGCTCTGCGCCCGCAACCGTGGCGGCAGAGAAACCCGCGTTCTCCTTGGGCGCCTCCTGCTTGCTCAGCTCGGCCTTCTCCTTCTGCGCGGCCACGATGGCCTGGTCGACGGTCTTGCGCGAGAGCACGTAGACGGTGACCAACAGCGATACGAGCGTCAGCGCCGTGAAGATCCAGAACGCCCCGCTGATGCCCAGGCCCAGGAACTTCTCGTCACGCACCAGGAACGCCCCCATGGTGAGCGCCGAGCCTGCGTTCATGAGCGCGTAGAGCATTGCGTAGCTCATGGCCGCGGTCTTGGGGGTCGTGAACTGCCGCACCGCAGTGTAGGCAGCCGGCTGGTACATGCCGTAGCCCACAAGGACCAGAATGATTCCCGCCATGGTCACCAGATGCAGCGGCGACCAGAGTCCATCGGGTTTCAGATGGAGGAGCGTGGGCGCGGCCGACATCAGCACGCGCCCCCCGAGCAGCAGCACGAAGGCCAGAAGCAGCGCCGGCCGAACGCCAAACTTGTCGGGCACGAAC
>JACRCT010001240.1 GCA_016218885.1 Deltaproteobacteria bacterium
GCGTTCCTGCGCACCAACCCGGCAGAGGGAACGGCCCGGCTGGCTCGCCAGCACCTCGCCCGGTGCCAGGCCGCCCTGGAGAAGGCAGGGCCCGCTCCCAAGGAACCGCCGCCCTCGGCCACTGCTTCTTCCCTGCCGGCTGCAGCTTTCGAGGAGCCGCCCGCAACGCCTGGACGTTCGTCGTCCGAGCCCGTGGAGGGTCCTCCCCAAGCAGCAGAGGGGACCCCGATCGCCGCGACGAGCGCGACGAGCAGCACGGTGACGACCGAAGGACCCCCTTCGATGGCAGCCCCCGTCCGCCGTCTGCATCTCGCGGCGCAGCTTTTCGGTGACGCGATCTCACTGCAGGGGGGAGCGAAGCTCGGGGCCAGCTATACCCTGGGCGGCGGCTTCGACCTCGGCGCCATGGCCAGCTTGGGCAGCACCGTGGGCGGCAGCCTGGGCCTGAGCTTTCATCCCGGTCGCGGTGCCCACCTGCTCGCGCCGCTCTTCCAGATCAGCGGCATCATCCACCCCGTCCCCGGCAGCGTGGCCTGGGGTGGCGGCCTCTGGTTGGGAGGAACGATCGAGGCCTTTCGCGGTCGGGCCGTGCTGGGTGTCGAAGGCAACCTCTACTACGGGCCCTCCAACTACTACCCCTACGCGCTGCTCGGAACCGTGGGGTACGAGCTCGACCTCTTCTGAGAGCTGAGTCGAAGGCTCCCAGGCGGGCACGCGCCTGGTGCACGCGCCCGTGCGGACACGACTCGGCTTCTCCCCGCGGTGGAGGGGAGCCGCCTACCTGCTGGCAGGGCGGCCCCTACCAGGCGTGCTCGAGAGGCTCTCCGCCAGGCGCCGACTCTCCTGGCGGCGCAGGAGGGCCAGGACGGCACGTCGCGTGCTCTGAGCCTTGGCGGAAGGCCAACCCTCGGAGGCACCATGGAGTCCTCGTCGAACATCGAGCGGCACAACCCATTGTGCGGCGGCCCTTCGGTCGAGAGCGGTGGGCCGATCCTCCCGGCTTCCGGCAGATATCGAACTTCGATTCTCGGGGGCCCGCACCTGAGGGTGCTGCTTGCCGTGGCGACCTTGGCCGCGGCCTGCGCCGAGGATACGGCGAGCACTCCCCTGGCAACCGTGGACGGCGGCCAGCGCGATGCGAGCGGCGAGCAGCCCCCGACCTGCGCGAACGAGAGGCTTGATCCGGGCGAGGACTGTGACGAGGGCTGGGCCAACGGAACGCCCGAGAGCTGCTGCACGAGTGACTGCCACCGCCTCCCCGAGGGGACGGCCTGCAACGACGGGCAGGCGTGCACCCGGGCCGATACCTGCCGAAGCGGCCAATGCGTGGGAACGGGCGATCCCTGCGTCCCTACCGAGTGCCAGGCGAGCTCCTCCTGCGACGGCGCGGGAGGCTGCACGGTGACGAACGAGGCGGAGGGCAGCGCTTGCGCCGGCGGAACGTGTCAGAGCGGAGTCTGCACCGTCGAAAACACCAACCTGGTGGCGTATTGGAGATTCGACGAGGCCAGCGGCACGGCGCTGGGCGACTCTTCGGGCAACCATCGGGATGCGAGCTTGAACGGGACGGCTGCCTGGACCGCCGGGCGGCGCGGTGGCGCGGCGGTCTTCAACGGCACGGACACCTTCGGGACCACCGGCTACACCACCGCCATCCCTCATTGGACCGTGGTGACCTGGGTCAAGGGGGCTGCGGCGCCGACGGCCAGCAAGGATGCGGGACCGGTGATGAAGGAGGAGAACTTCCTCATCGCCTGGGATCATCGCGACGACGGCTTTCGCGGCACGGCAGCGCTGAGGGTCGCCGGAGTCTGGTACGCAGCGAGCTTCGGCCCTCTGAGCGCAGATACCTGGTACCAGCTCGCCGCGACCTATGACGGCGAGACCCTCAAGGCCTACAAGCTCGGGCAGCTGGTGAGCAGCAACGAGGCGATGTCCGGCCCCGCGGACAACGACGCCGCCCATCCCCTGATGATCGGCCGCCACTCCATCCAGCCGAGCTTCTTGAGCGGGGCCATCGACGAGACGCGCATCTACGACCGCGCGCTCACCGACGAGGAGATCCTCGCGCTCTACCACGAGGTGGCCGACAGTCCGGGTTGCGGAGATGGGGTCGTTCAGGCCGGCGAAGACTGCGACCAGCAGGGCGCCAATGGAGCGAGCGGGAGCTGCTGCAGCGCCGCTTGCCGCTTCCTGCCGGCGGGCACCCTCTGCCGTGCCGGGGCCGCCGCATGCGACGCGGCCGAGAGCTGCACCGGCCTGACCGGGCACTGCCCGAGCGACGAGCCCCTCCTCGCCTGCAGGGCTGGTGACGGATGCTGCCCGTCAGGCTGCACGAGCGAGGCGGATGCCGATTGCGGCGTCGTCACGCCTCCTGCCGGCTGCACCCGCCACCTCTCGCCTCAGGGCAGCGACAGCGCCGACGGCAGCTCGACCTCGCCGTGGGCTTCGCTCTCTCACGCCTGCGCCCAGACCACTGCTCCGGGCGAGGTCATCTGCCTGGCCGCCGGTCAGTACCGTGACGATGGGGGCTGCGTGCTGGCGCTGGGCGTGAGCATTCGCGGCGCCGGGCCGGACTCCACCACCGTGTTCTCCAGCC
>JACRCT010001241.1 GCA_016218885.1 Deltaproteobacteria bacterium
AGCACGGGGTGCCGGTCACGCAGATCAACACCGGCGGCGCCTGTCACATCGAGGCCCACCAGATCGCCAAGGCCTGCGAGGCCTTCGACCTCTCCCAGCTCGACCTGCTGATCATCGAGAACGTCGGCAACCTGGTCTGCCCCGCCGAGTTCGACCTGGGCGAGACCGGCCGCGTGATGGTGCTCAGCTGTGCCGAGGGGCACGACAAGCCCGGCAAGTACCCGCTGATGTTCAAGGAATCGCAGCTGATGCTGCTGAACAAGGTGGACCTGCTGCCCTACACCAACTTCTCCACCGACGCGGCCATCCAGGACGCGCGCGCCCTCAACGCCAAGCTCGAGGTGCTCAAGATCTCGGCTCGCACCGGCGAGGGGCTCGAGGACTGGTACCGCTGGCTCGAGTCGCAGTCGCGGGCGGCCAAGAGGTAGAGCGGCCGCTTCGTGCCTGCCGAGCAGGGCGGGCCGCTGTGCCGAAGTGAGGTGGGCCTCCGGGCCCGCCAGGTAGGGTGGCTAGGCCCTGTCAGGAGACCACGCGTATGTGCTTGGGCGTCCCAATGAAGCTGACGGCAGTGTCTGGCCGCGAAGGCAAGGCGGAGCTCGACGGCGTGTCGCGTCAGGTGGCCCTCGACCTGGTGCCCCAGGCGCGGGAGGGCGACTACGTCCTCATCCATGCCGGCTATGCCATCCAGCTGCTCGACGAGCAGTCGGCCAAGGAGACCCTCGCGCTGATCGCCGAGATTGGCGGCGTCGAGACCGACTCGTGAGCGGGGCCCGCGAGCTGCTCGCTCGCTTCCGTGACGCGGCGGCGGTTCGGCGCCTGTCCGAGGCCATCGCCCAGCTCCACCCCGGGCGCGAGATCCGCCTGATGCACGTGTGCGGCACGCACGAGAACGCGCTCTGCCAGTTCGGGCTGCGCGATCTGCTGCCCGACTGGGTCAAGCTCGTCGCCGGCCCGGGCTGCCCGGTGTGCGTCTGTCCAGCGGGAGACCTCGATATGGCCTCGCGCCTGGCCCTCGACCACGGGGTCACCGTGGCGACCTTCGGAGACGTGGTGCGGGTCCCGGCCCGCATCAGCCTGATGGAGGCCAAGGCGCGCGGGGCTGACGTGCGCGTGGTCTACGGCATCGATGACGCGGTTCGCCTCGCGCGGCAGGAGCCGGCACGACAGGTGGCGTTCTTCGCGGTGGGGTTCGAGACCACCGCCTGCACCACCGCCGCGGCGCTGGCGCGAGAGCTGCCCGATAACTTCACCGTCCTCGTCTCGCACCGCCTGGTGCCGCCGGCCCTCGAGGCGTTGCTGGCCAGCGAGGGAGAAGCGCTCGACGGCTTCGTCCTGCCGGGTCACGTCACCGCCGTCGCCGGCCTGGCCGATTACCAGGCGCTCGCGGCCAAGCGCTCAGCCCCGATGGCGGTCGCGGGCTTCGAGCCCATCGATCTGCTGCTGGCCGTCGAGCACCTGGCCCGCCGTGCGAAGGAGCGGCGCCCTGGTGCGCCCGAGCAGGTGTTCAACGCCTACTCGCGCCTCGTCAAGGTCGAGGGCAACCCCGCTGCCTGCCACGTGGTGGACGAGGTCTTCGAGAGCTGCGACGCCGCCTGGCGGGGCATCGGGACCATCCCTGCATCCGGTCAGCGCATCCGCGAGCGTTTCGGGGCCCACGACGCCCAGCGGCGCTTCGGCCTCGCTCCCGACCCCAATATTCCCGACGTCCACCCTGGCTGCCGCTGCGGCGAGGTGCTGCTCGGCAGAGTCGAGCCCGAGGAGTGCCCGCTGTTCGGCAAGGCCTGCCACCCCGATCGCCCCGTGGGCCCCTGCATGGTGGCCTTCGAGGGCACTTGCCACGCCCGGTTCCGTCACCGGCAATAGGCCCCTCCCATGGATGCTCCTTTCCCCGTCGTCACTCTTGGACACGGCAGCGGCGGACGCCTCACCCAGGCGCTCGTGCGCGACGTCTTCTTCAAGCACCTGGCCAATCCCGCGCTCGAGGCGCTGGGAGACGCCGCGGCGCTCGAGGTGGTCCCCGGGCGAGTGGCGATGACCACCGACGTCTTCGTGGTCAAGCCGCTCTTCTTCCCCGGCGGCGACATCGGGGGGCTGGGCGTCAACGGCACCGTCAACGACCTCGCGGTCTCCGGCGCGGTGCCGCTGTGGCTCTCGGCGGCTTTCGTTCTCGAGGAGGGCTTCCCCCTGGCCGACCTGGACCGGGTGGCGGCCTCGATGGCGCGGGCGGCGAAGCTGGCGGGGGTGAAGATCGTCACCGGTGACACCAAGGTGGTGGAGCGCGGGCATGGCGATGGCGTCTTCGTGGCCACCTCCGGCGTCGGCAGCCTGCGCGAGGACGCCCCGGGAGGCCCCCGGGCGGTTCGGCCGGGCGATGCGGTGGTGGTGAGCGGCCCGGTAGGAGACCATGGCGCGGTGATCGCCGCGCTGCGGTCGGGGATGGAGCTCGAGGGTCTGGCCAGCGACTGCGGCTCGGTCGCGGGGCTGGTCGAGGCGCTCTACCTCGCCGGAGTGCGGCCGCGCTTCATGCGCGACCCCACTCGCGGAGGCCTGGCCACCGTGCTCGCCGAGCTGGCGGGGGAGGGCGGGGTGACGCTGCGAATCCGGGAGACGGACGTCCCGATCCGGCCGGCGGTGCGCAGCGTCTGCGACATCCTGGGGCTCGACCCTCTCTACCTGGCCTGCGAGGGCCGCCTCGTCGCCGTCGTTCCTGCCGAGCAGGCCCAGATGGCCGTCACCGCATTGCGGCGGCTCCCCGAGGGGCAGGGGGCCACGGCCATCGGGGAGATCGCGCCCGCCGGGCCCGGACCGGTGGTGCTGCAGACCCTATACGGCGGGACGCGCGTCTACGACATCCTGGCCAGCGAGCAGCTCCCGCGCATCTGCTGAGGCTCGAGAGTCAGACGCGGTAGGCGCTCGCCAGGCGGGAGACCTTCTCCGACACCTCGCGCAGCGTCTTGACGGTGGAGTTGGTCATCTCCAGCCGCCTCACCGTCTCCTCCATCATCTTGTTCTGGTCGGTGACCGCGGTGAAGATCTGCCCGATGCCGGCGTTCTGCTGGCTGACCGCCGCGGAGATCTGGCGGACTGCGGCCAGGTTCTCTTGGATGATGGACGCCAGCTGATGCAGGTTCTCGCCCGAGGACCTGGCCTGCCCGAGCCCGCCCTCCATCTTCTCCACCCCCTTCTCGCTGATGGAGACGGCGACGACGATGGCGTCGCTGACGTCCTGCAGGATCTCGCGGACGCGCTCGGTCGCCTGGATCGACTGGTCGGCGAGGGTGCGGACCTCCCGGGCCACCACCCCGAACCCCTTGCCGTGCTCGCCGGAGCGCACCGCCTCGATGGCCGCGTTGAGCGCCAGCATGTTGGACTGATCGGCAAGGTCCTTGACCGATCCCGTGATCGTCCCGACCTGCCGGGTCTTTCCTCCGAGGTCCTTGATCTTGAGGGCGATCGCGTCGACCTGCTCACGGACCTCGACGAGCCCCGCCATGGTCTGCTCGATGGCCTTCTCCCCGGCGCGGCTGGCCTCGTCGGCGCGGGAGGTCCCTTGCAGCACCGCCTCGGCCTTCTGGGCCGCCATGAGCGAGGTCTGCTTGATCTCCGGTGCCGTCACCTGGG
>JACRCT010001242.1 GCA_016218885.1 Deltaproteobacteria bacterium
GGGCGAAGGCAGCCTGCACCTGCGCCAAGGGCCAGATCGGGGAGCCCCCGCGGCTCTCGAGCCGGCGCAGGGAGTGCAGCGCGGAGGTCGCCACCAGCCATGGCATCAGAGAGGCGTTCTCCACCGGGTCCCAGGACCAGTAGCCGCCCCAGCCCAGCACGTCGTAAGCCCAGCGCGCGCCGAGCGCGATCCCGGCGGTGAGGAAGACCCAGGCCACGAGCAGCCAGCTGCGCAGCGAGGCGAGCTGCGCCCGGTCGAGCCGCCCCTCGCGCAGCGCCGCCGCCGCCAGGGCGAAAGGCACCGCCAGCCCGACGTAGCCGAGGTAGAGCACCGGAGGGTGGATGGCCATCAGCACGTGGTTCTGCAGCAATGGGTTGGGGCCGGGGCCGTCGGGCGCAGGCGGCAGGACGTCGCCGAAGGGGCTGGCGGCCACGGCACTCAGGAGCGCGAAACCGGCCCCCACGCTCAGCAGCACCGCGAGCGCGGTGGAGGTTCCCCTCGAGGGGGGGAGCCCGGCACCCCTGTGGCGGAGGGCGAAGACCGCAGCGAAGCCGGAGAGCAGCAGACCGAAGAAGAGGAGCGAGCCGTCGAGCGCGGACCAGAGGCTCGCCGCGGCCACCCAGTCCGGCACCTGTCGCGAGCCGACCTGGGCGACGTAGGAGAGAGAAAAGTCCCGCTGCAACAGGCCGACCTCGAGCAGCAGGTTGGTGGCGAGCATGGCCAAGGCGAAGGCCAGGGCCATCCGCGCCGCCCAGCGTCGAGCCCACTCCGTCCGGCCTCCGCCGGCCCACCCCAGCGCCGCTCCCAGCACGGCGAGCACGATCGCCGTGTGGAGCACGGTCCGGCCGAGCAGCGCGATCATCTCGGCCTCCGATCCGCGCTGCCCGTCGCCGCCGGCCGGTACTCGTTGCCGTGCGAGACCATGAGCCGGGCTCCATCGAACGAGCCGTCTGCCCGGACCGTCCCTTCTACGACCACCGCGATGCCCTCGCGGAACATCGGCGGGGCAATGCCCTGGCTCCTCACAACCACGCGCTCGTGGGCGTCGGTCAGCTCGAAGGCCACGCCGTCGGCGGTGCGCTTGACGCTGCCTTCGGCCACGAGCCCGCCCAGGCGCACCGTGGCCCCGACCGCCCGCGCTCCGGCTTTGCGCAGCTCGCTCGGACCCCAGGAGTAGACGAGGTTGCGGCCCAGGCCGCCCCAGGCTACGAGCGAGACCACCGTGGCCGCGATGAGCAGCGCAGCCACCGCCACCGCGCGGTCGCGCCTTCCCAGCGGCGCGCGCCCGAGGCTGGCCGGGTGGCTCAGGGTCATCCTTCCTCGCTCCCAGGAGCCCCTCTCAGGCGAAGCCACAGCGACAGGCCATAGGCTCCGAGCAGCGCTGCGGTCGCGCCGTAGGCCGCCACCACGTATCCCCAGCCGCCCTCGATGACCCCGGTCATGCGCGCCCCCGGGCAGGGCGCAGCGGTGGCTGGCGGAGGGCACCGGCGCAAGTGGAGGGTTGGGGGGATGAGAGGTGTGGCGCCGGCTCCTGGGGTGGCGGCGCGAGCGCGAGCGCGAGGCGGCGGGCCGCGAGGCGGCTACGCAGGAGGAGCAGACCCGTGGCGAGGAGCAGCATTCCCAGCCCGTTCAGCCGCAGCGGCAGGAGCATCGCCGCGTCCATCGTGGCGGGCGTGGACTGCACCTGGTGCAGCGAGCTCCACCAGCGCACCGAGAAGTAGACGATGGGCACGTCGGCGAAGGCGAGGATCGTCGCCAGCGCGGACCGGACGGCGCGGCGCACCGGGTCCTCGACGAAGTGCCGCAGGGCCAGCACGCCGAAGAAGGCGAAGAGCATCACCGCCACCGTGGTCAGGCGCGGGTCCCAGTCCCACCACACGCCCCAGGTCGGGCGGGCCCAGATCGCCCCCTGCACGCAGAGCAGGCAGGAGAGCACCACGCCCACCTCCACCGCCGCCTCATGCAGCGCGTCGAAGCGCCAGCGGCGGGTGAGCAGGAAGAGCAACGCGCTCACGAAGGCAACGGCCAGCAGGAGCATCGCCACCCAGGCGGTCGGCACGTGCACGTACATGATGCGCTGCACCTCGCCCATGTGCTGCTCCGCCGGCGCGCGGGAGAGGCCGATCCACGTGCCGCTGCCGAGCAGAGCGAGCCCTGTGGCCACGAGCGCGAGCTGCAACCAGGGACGCTGAGCGGGCAAGGGAGCCCTCATGAGCTACTCCTCCACCGCGGCGCCGAAGAGGACCGCTCCCAACGGCCAATAGACGGCGTCGAAGGCAGCCAGCAGGCCCACCCAGGAGCCGAGCTGCCCCATGGGATCACCGTTGAGCAGGAGCGAGCTCGCCTTGGAGGCCGCGAGCAGCACCGGGGCCGCGAGGGGCAGCAGCAGGAGCGGCAGCAGCAGCTGGCCGCCGACGCGCACCTGCGAGGTCATCGCCGCGTAGAGGGTCCCCGGTGCGGCGAGGCCGGCGGCGCCCAGGGCGATGACCGCGAGCAGCCCGACCACGCTCGTCGGCGCCACGTCGCACAGCACCGCCATCAGCGGGACCAGCGCCGTCCCCAGCGCCATCAGCAAGAGAGTATTGGCGCCGGCCTTGGCCAGGAACAGTGCCCCAGGGCTCGCGCCCAGCAGCAGCAGGCCCTCGAGCGCCTGCTGCGTGCGCTCGTGACGGAAGCTCTCGGCCAGGGCGAGCACCGAGCCGAATAGAATCGAGACCCAGAGGAAGCCCGCGGCCTGGCGGCGCAGGGCAGCCGCGTCGGGCCCCGCGGCGAAGCCGAGCAGGAGCAGCATCGAGGCCGCGAAGGCGATCACCGCCATCGCCTGGGCGCGGGTCCGCCAGGTCAGGCGCAGGTCCTTGCGCGCGGCGGCCCACAGCTGCATCAGGCGTCTCCCTCCGCCAACTGCGCCTTCCCCATGAACGCGACCAACCCTGACGGCGCGCTCGGCGTCACCAGCTCGCGGGTGAATCCCGACCATTGGATGCGCCCTTGCTCGAGGACGATTCCCCTCTCGCACAGGGTCGCAGCACGCGAGAGCTGGTGGGTCGCGAGCACGACGGCGGCACCTCGCCGCCTGAGCCCGCTGATGAGCTGGTCCATCAGCAGGGCTCCCTCGGGGTCGAGGGCAGAGTGCGGCTCGTCCAGCAGCGCCACGGCCGGCTCTTGAAGAAGCAGCCGGGCGACCGCGAGGCGCTGCCGCATTCCGGCAGAGAACGAATGGACTGGCGCCTCAGCCTGCTCGGCGAGCCCTACTTCCTCGAGGCGAGCGAGCAGCGCCCGCTTCCCCGCTGGTCGCCCGATCATTTGGGCGAAGAGCTCCAGGTTCTCGAGGGCGGTGAGCGGCTCGTAGGTGAAGGAGGCGTGCCCAAGAAGGGCCACCCGTCGGTGGACCAGCTCGCGCCGCGCTTGCCCTTCTACGCGCACCTCGCCCCGGTCGGGTCGCAAGGCGCCTGCCAGGAGCCGTAGGAGGGTGCTCTTGCCCGATCCGTTATGACCGGCGACGAGCAGGGACTGACCCCCCGCGAGAGAGAGGCTCACGTTCGCGACCGCCCAGACGCGGCCGAAGCGGCGTCCCAGGTCCTCGGCTTCCAGGGCTGGCGGCTCCTCGCGCTGCTGGTTGGCTGCCATCGCCTCCTCCCCGCCGCGCTGACTGGCTTGGCCCTGCTTAGATTCCCGGCGAGGCTCGGTGGTGCGCTTGTGCAGCCCAGACCTTCGAGCACGGCAGCGCCCGGGGGGATATGCTCGCGTGTCGAGAAGTGCCTCTAGAGGGAGAAGAGCGAGCGTGCTTCATCTCTTGCCGCCCATCTGCCGCGACTGCGGCAAGAACGCCGAGCAGGCGGCGCTGAGCCCCTACCTCGACTTCCATCTCTGCCTCGCCTGCATCGGCAAGCGCGAGCGAGAGGTGCTCCAGCTGAGCGGCCAGCGCCGTCGCCCGCCCTCGAAGGAGTCGAAGAAGGAGACGGTGGCCGAGGAGCCCAAGCCCAGGACGAAGGCCAAGGCCAAGGCCAAGACGAAGACCACGGCGAAGACCACGGCGTCCGAGCCGAAGCAGCGCGGTGGGTCCCGCAAGAACAAGTCCTGATCGCCCCAGCCCGAGGAGCCGAATCTCCGCAGGCACGGAAGCTGCTTTGCCGTGGCCGCCATGGTGGCCTGGAAGCGAAGACTGCTGGTTGAGACGGGGACGATTCTGCTCGGCCTAATCGCCTTGGTGTTCTTGGGTCTCCTCGCGCTCTACCAGCACGGGTTGCACCTCGTTGGCGAATTGCCCCAGCCTCCGCGCCTCGAATACGGCGGGTTGATCGCCGAGGCCCTCTGGAACGAGCTGGAACCAGGGCCGATGGAGGTCGAACCTTTCTGGCCCTGGAGCCCCATCGTCAGTCTGAGCCGCCTGGCGAGTAGCCAGCACCGATGGCAGATCTCGCCGGGGGGGCCTTCGGCGCAGCGAGTGGCGAGACTGTGGGTATTCAAGCGCGCTGGGCTTCCGCAAAGAGGGCTCGACCGTGTTCTCGCGGAGGCCTGCTTGTCGGTGTGGCTGACGCACCACTGGTCTGCGGCAGAGCTGACGCAGGCCCGCGCCGATGGGGAGTACTTCGGAAGCGGGTCCGATGGCTTGAGGGAGGCCAGCGCGACGCTCTTTCTGAAGCGCCCCGAGGAGCTGGCGCTCCACGAGATTGCGCTGCTGGTGGGAAGGCTGCAGAGCCCAGACCGCTACAGCCCCTACAAGCATCCGCGGCGTGTGCTGGAGCGCCGGAACTATGTGCTCAAGAGCCTCCTCGCGCGAGGGCTGATCTCTGCAGAGGAGTGCGAAGCCGCGGCGCGGATGCCGCTCGACACCTTTCCGCCGCCCTAGGCGGCGCGGTGTCCGAGCCACGACCGTCAGGGAGCGAGCGGGCCCGCTGGGGCCGGCGCCCGACTGAGCGGGGCGCACGACGGATCCGGTCGCTGACGCTCGCGGCTCGGACACCGAACCCCGAGTCAAACTGTTCGGGCCCTAGCCGCTACCTCTTGCGCTGGTAGATGACGATCTGTGGGGTCTCGTCGAGGTACAGCCCGAAGACGGGGGTCTGCGTCCGGTAGGAGTTCCAGATCTGGAACTCCACGTCGCGGAACTCGGGCATGTACTGGTAAGCGGCCAGCTCCGAGTCGTCGATGCTGCCGGTGTACTGCAGGTCCTCGCGCAGCAGGCCCGTCTTGCGGTAGGCGATGAACGAGTCCCAGGTCAGCTCGTGGAAGAAGATGCGGGCGTGCTTGGGGGCGTTCTGGTTGAGCCAGGGCAGCACCCCGGTCACGTTGTTGGACCAGTACTGGCGATGCATGCCCAAGGTCGCCGCGCCGGGATAGCCGCCGGCGATCTCGTTGTAGAAGCTCGTCCCGTACGGATGGTTGTGCGCCACGCCCCACAGCGCCGGGCCGAGGGCGAGCGCGGCGAAGAGCGGGAAGGCCAGCGGCCGGCCCTTGGGGAGCATCTCGCCGGCGGTGGCCGAGACCCGGTCGAGAGCCCGCGCCGCGAAGATCGCCAGGAAGGGCATCGAGGGCAGCCAGTGCTTGATGCCGCCGAAGATGGGGGTGCTGGGGAGCGACAGCACGACCATGGAGGCGAAGGCGTTGCCGAGCAGGAACAGGGAATCGGAATCGAGCTCGCTGGCGATGCGCCGGGCGGGCCTGACCCCATACGTCGCCGCGAAGCGGGCCATCTCGCGCAGCGTGCCGGTGGCCATGAGCGCCAGGATCCCCGCGGGGACGGTCATCGCGGTCAACCCGAAGGCGTAACCGACGGGGTAGGGCGCCTCGACCAGCAGCCTGCCGAAGTACTCCCACGGGTAGTTGATGTGCTGGGTGTGGAAGCCCGCGTACCAGCCGAAGCGCTGCAGCGGCGCGTGCCACAGGTAGGGCCAGTGCAGATAGAAGAGCACCGGACCCAGGGTGGCCATGGCGAAGAAGGGCGAAGCGGCCTTGAGCAGGCCGCGGCCCTTCTCCTCGCGCCAGGCCTTGGGGGCTTCGGCGAGCGCAAAGTGGATGAGGAAGACGCCGGGGATGATCCAGGCGTTGTGCTTGGTCGCCAGCGCCAGCCCAAACGCCACCCCTGTCCAGAGCGCCCAGCGCCGGTTGGAGAGCGATCGCCAGTAGCAGTAGGCGGTCAGCAGCCAGGCCCAGGCGACGGGGATGTCGAAGCAGGCTAGGTGGGCATGGAAGAAGTGGCGGGGGACGAGCCAGAAGGCGAGTACCGCGAACACCGCGCTCTTGCGCGAGGCCAGGCGCGCCGCCATCAGGTACAGCAGCGCGGAGAGCATCCCCGCGAAGACCCAGGCCGGCAGACGGAAGCCGCCGAACTCGCCGGTCCAGTGCAGCTTCTCGGTGAAGAGCAGGTGCGAGAGACCGAACGCGACCTTGGTGAGCACCGGGTGCTCGTGGTTGTAATCGAAGCGGCGGACGATGGCCTGGTCGGTGAAAGCCTTGCCTGGCTCTCCGCGCTTGAGCGCTTCCCAGACGTCCACGTACCAGGCGGCGTAGTCCTGTCCGGCGCGGAAGTAGTAGCTCTCGTCGCGGGGCACTCCGACCGAGGCGTGGGTTAGCGCCAGCGCGGCGAAGGTCGCCGCGAAGAGCCCCAGCGCGATGAGCCGATCGCCCTTGCGCGGCGCGCGCGGGTCGGTGGCCGTCATGGATAGACCCCCGCGTCGAAGCAGAAATGACGCATGTCGGGGTTGGGCGCCGAAACCTCGAAGTGCACCCGACGCGGGGCTCCCGCCTTGGCCGAGGTGTCGATGGAGCGTCGCCGCTCTCCCGGCTCGCCGGGCGGGAACTCGAGCTCCGCGGCGAGCTCGCCGTCGATCTTCACGCGCAGGGTGGTCGTGCCGTAGCGCTCTCGGCGGTAGACGATCTGCCCCACGATGCCGCCCACGACGTCCAGCGTCCGGCCCAGCGGCACGTCGGCGTACTCGACGACCAGCGGCTCGTTTCCGGCAGGGTGGGCCCACAGGCAGCGCAGCGGCTTGGAGTCGATCTCCTTGATCTCCTCGCCGACGTTGATCCATCCCGCGCGCGGACAGGGATGGCGGCCGCCTCGCTCCGGGCAGAGGTCCTGGGAGCCGTCGGGGCGGCGGATGTAGACCTTGGCTTGGGCCACCTGGCCGGTGAAGTCGAAGGAGGGCCGCTCGACGCGGGCGTTCTCGAAGAGGGTGAGCGCGAGCTCGCCGTGCCGCACGGTCTCACCCGCGCGCCGGAATTGGATCGACTCCAGGAAACGGTGCGTCTTGGCCATGTCCGAACGAGGCAGGTCGGGCAGCGAGAGCACGAAGAGGCGACCGTAGCCGCGCAGGTCCTCGCGCGTCGGGCGGCGGGCCAGGTTCAGGACGGGGACCGGGGAGGGAACGAACAGGCGCGCTCGCTCGGCCCAGTGGGGATCGAGAAAGACGGCGTCGCCCGGGCCGGCGCGCGCGGTGAGGTCCGCGGCGACGGCGCGATAGTCCACCTCGCTCGGGAGCGAAGAGGGGAGCCGCAGGTAGTAGGCGAGCGCCAGAAGCGCCAGTGCCACGAAGACCACCGCCTCCAGCCTCAGCAGCAACGCGCGAGCGAGGCTCGGAGGTGCTGGCGGCACTGCCGTCGTCTCAAGAGGGGGAAGCTGCGCTGATGCTGGAGGAACGGCGAGCGGCTCGGCCAAGGTTTCACCGGGTGGGGTCTTAGGAGGCCACGGCCCGGGAAGACTACAGCTACGGCCCACGGCCTGCAGCCTAGGTTTTGGCCATCCTGATCCGCTGCTCGCTCTTCTCGCGGCAGAACGTGCAGAGGATCGGCTCGCCGGTCGAGAAGGAGGGCGCCCACGGGGCGTACATCGCGCACCGCGGGTCGAGGCAATGGTGCAGGTCCCACAGGTGACCGATGTCGTGGATAACCTGCTTGGCCAGCCGCTTGAGAAGCGCCTCTCCCCCAGGGAGGCCGTGTGTGGAGACCACCGCGCGCTCGCCGCCGTACTGCGACAGGCCAGGGGTGGGGGCCTTCCCGCTCGGCAGCTCGCGGTTCAGGAAAGGGCGCGTCGTGACGTAGAGGATCTTGTCGTCGGCGAAGGACTTCACCGCCGGCGCGCGCTCGAGCAGCACCGTCGCGTCGACGGAGTCGCCCTTGAGCGCCTCTTTGGGGACCTGCAGCTCCCCGGCGAGCTCGCACCCCAGCCCGTACGCCTGGAAGACGATGCGGCACAGCTTGTCGAGGGTCTCGCGCTCGAGGGTATCGAGCGTCACCAGGCGGATCACGTTCGCCTCCGTGGGCGGCTGCCCCTACTTCTTCTTGGCCTTGGCCTTCGCGGCGGGCTTGGCCTTGGGCTCGGCCTTGGCCTTGGCGGCCTTTGGCTTGGCGGCGGGCTTGGCGGTTGGTTTGGCCTTCGGCTCCTTGGGCTTGGCGGGCGCCTTGGCCGGCTTGGCCTTGCCCTTGGCAGGCTTCTCCGCAGCCGCAGCCTTCTTCGTCGGACGCGGGGCCTCCTCGGGCTCTTCCTCCGGCTCTGCTTCCTCCGCGGGCTCCTCGGCGGCAGCAGCAGCAGGCTCCTCTTCCAGACCCGTGTCCTCGAGCGAGGGCGTCTCCAACCCCTCGTCCTCGATGCCCAGATCCTCGCCGTCCTCGCCCAGCGCGATGGGGAGCGCCGGCTTCTTGCGCTCCTGCCCGGGGGGGAACATCGCCAGGTCCACCGCGTCCTCTGCCGAGGCGTCGGACAGCCCCGCGGCAGCCGCAACCTCGGAGATGAGGAGGTGGCGGGCGTTGTCGTAGAGCTCGCGCTCCTTGGGTGGCAGCGGGCGCAGGTCGGCGAGGGTGGTCAGGCTCTTGACGACCTGGGCCAGGCCCATCAGCCCGCCCTCGCTCATGCGCTCGCCATGAGAGCGGTGGCGGACCTTCCAGTCGAGCTCGGGCCCCTCGACCGGCGCAGCCAGGTACGAGAAGACCGTCTTGAGCTCGGACGCGTCGGCGACTCTTCGCAGGCCCACCTTGTCCAGGCGCCCCTTGGGCACCATGACCGTAGCCTGATCGTCCTCGCGAGAGAGCTTGATGAACTCTTGTCGCTGACCGGCGATCTCCATCTCGGTCGTACCGACGACCCGGCAGACGCCTTGGTTCGCGTAGACGACCCGATCGCCTACCTTGAGCTCGGATTCAGCGATGGGCATGCCCGCCCTCCGGAGAGGCGCGCTGTTTATCATTCGGTACCGGCAGGGTCAAACACGCGCGGACCGGGGCGAATGCCTTGGGAGGGCTTGCGACTGGACGCTCTGGCGCGAGCGGCTCGGAGAGGGGTCCCTTTCGGCCCTGGACCTCAGTGCTGCTCAGCGGGTCGCCAGCTGCTGCGACCCGGTCGCCTCGGCGTTGCGGGCCATGCGCGCCAGCAGCGTGTGAAGGCGCATGTCGACCTGCGCGTTGAACGCCGCCTCGTCCACCTGCGGGGTCCGCGCCTCGGAGGGCATCCAAGCAACGGCCAGGAATCCAAGAGCACCCACCAGCGCGGCGATCGAGAAGGCCTTCTTCATGAGTTCCTCCGAGGGAAAGACTGCGCTACAGGCATGTGTGACTACACGCTACGACATGCGAGCGAGCGGTCAATTTTTCGGACGGATCTCGAGCGGCCGAGCGAGTGGTGTCGGAGCCTGCTGTGCGCACCTGCGTGGGCCTCGCCCTCGCGGAAAGTGAAGAGGTTGGTGCCGCCCCGGGGCCGCCCAATCTGGCCCCCTCTGGATGGGCCCTTAGCGCCCCAGGCCCCGCCCCTTTGCGCACGTCGGCCAGGCCCGCCCGGGAGCTCGGACGGGTCGTGTGTCGGCGCTGGCGGAAAGCTCGAGCACTTGGAGCACCTCGGGAGGCGATGCTAGCTTGCGCAAGTCTTCCTGCCCGTGGCCTGAAGGAATGTGAAGGCAGGCGGGTGAGGCGCAGGGCCGCCTCCTGTGATCTCGGCGAGCCCGTCGGTCCCGATCTCGAATCCAGAGAGGGACAGGCACTTCGCACTGGGAGAGGGTGCATGCTGATTTTTACGCTGGCAGCACTGGTGATGGCCGGCTCCCCGTCGCCGACGCCCGCCGTCGCGCAAGCCGATTCCACTTTCTGCAAGGCGGAGGAGACGGCTGCCTCGCAGCCGGGACTGGCCCCGTCTGCCGCGGCCAGCCTTCTGATGAGGGCCGGTCTCTGCCATGCCTCTCACGGTGACCGCGCCTGGGGCCAGCGGCTGCTCTGGCAGGCGATGGTGTGCGATCCCGCGGTCCTGCCGCCGACCGACCTCTCGCCGGAGCTGCACAACTTCGCGGTGGAGACGATGGCCGACAAGCCTCCGGTGGAGGCCGTCGAGAGACCCGCCCAGCGCGGCCTGAGGATCCCTCCCTGGACGGCCTGGGTCGTGTCCGGCCTCACTGGAGCCGCCCTCGCTGCGGGCACGGGCTTCGGGCTGGGCGCACGGAGCGCGGCCAATGCCTCCGAGCGGGCCTCGGATGCCTCGCGGGCCCAGGTAGAGCTGGAGACGGCCCGCTCGCGGGCGCGATGGGCCAACGCCTCCTGGATCACCGCCGGCGCCTGCGCGGCGCTGGCATCGGTCCTCTTCGTCATCAGCGAGTCCGGACCCGCGCCCCGACCGGCGGAGCTGGAGCCTGCCATGCCCCGCCCAACGCCTGAGCACGAGCCCAAGGAGCCCCCGCAATGATCTTCACTCGTCCCATCGCTCCCCTCAGCGTCCTCGCCCTCGCGATGCTGGGCGGATGCAAGCTCACCGTCAGCGACCCCTCTGCCAAGCCCTGTGCCAGCGACGACGGCTGCACCTCCGGGCTCGCCTGCATCGAGGGCGCCTGCAGCGTGCCCTGCGACCCGTTGCTCTCCGGCAAGCCATGCTCGGCCGGAGCGGGGCTCTGCCAACGCAACGGGACCTGGCTCTGCCGTGCCGGTGGCACGCTGGTCTGCGACGCGGCGCCCGGCCAGGCCACCGCAGAGCTCTGCGACGGCCTCGACAACAACTGCGACGGCCGCGTCGACGAGCCCTGGCCTGACCTGTTCTTCGATTGCACCGTGGGTGTCGGGGCGTGCGAGCGCAACGGCCGCTGGGAGTGCGCTGCGGACCTGTCTGGCGCGGTGTGCTCGACGGCTGCCGGCGCACCCGGCGACGAGCTGTGCAACGGCCTGGACGACGACTGTGACGGCGTCGACGATGGCCCCTGGGTGTCGGAGCTCGGCACGCCCTGCACCGTGGGCGTCGGTGCCTGCAGCGCCGTCGGCCTGACCGTGTGCTCCGACGATGGAGAGGGAACCCGCTGCAGCGTGGCCCCCGGAGCCCCGGGGACGGAGACCTGCAACGGCATCGACGACAACTGCGATGCGGCGACTGACGAGGAGTGGTCAGCGGAGTTGGGGACGCCCTGCTCGGTCGGAATCGGCGAATGCCGCGCCGACGGCCACACGATCTGCGCCTTGGAGGGGACAGGGACCGCCTGTGACGCCTCCCCTAGCGCTTCCAAGGCGGAGACCTGCGACGGACGTGACGAGGACTGCAACGGGCGCACGGATGACAGCGCTCCTCACTGCGTCTCGAGCTGGGCCGGCAACGGACAGGCGCCAGCGCAGGATGGAGTACCCGAGCAGGCGGCCTTTGCGGGACCCTGGGGGCTCGCGCCGGGTAGCGCTGGCGAGGTCCTGGTCGCCGACTACCAGGCTCAGCGCATCCGGCTGCTCGCTCCCGACCCGGCCAAGCTGGGGGCGTTCCTGAGCGTCTCCACGTTGGCCGGCACCGGGGACAGCGGCTACGCCGACGGCCCTGGCCACACGGCCAGGTTCCGCTTCCCGGCCAGCATCGCCGCTGATGGCCAGGGCGGCCTCTTCATTGCCGACAGCGGCAACGGCTGCGTGCGCCGGCTCGTCCGCGGCGCAGGAGGCGCCGCGACGGTCTCCTCTCCAGGCCTCGGGGTGTGCACCTCGAGCGGCTCGACGCTGGGGCTGCTCTCCAACCCCCGCGGCGTCGCCTACGACCCGGCCACGCAGGCGGTCTACGTGGCGGACACCGGCAACAACCGCATCGTCAAGTTCGCGCCGCAGCCCGGGGGGACGGGCTACGACGCCACCCGGGTCGGCGACGCCTCGCTCACCCTGAACGCACCTGAGGGCGTGGCTCTGGGGGATGCCGGCGAGCTGCTGGTCGCCGACACCGGCGGCAACCGGGTGGTGCGCGTCAACCTCGCCACCGGGCAGCTCCTCGCCTCGGCCGCGGTGAGCGGGGCCCGGTCTGTCTACCTCGACGTGGCCCACTACGCGATCGCCGCTGGCTCCACCGGGCTCTACCAGATCAACTTCGGCTCGGCGACGCCCAGCGTCAGCCGCTTCTACCAGGGTCTGAGCTGGGGCTCGGCCGTCGTTCCCGGGCCGTCCGGGACCGTCTATGTGTCGGATCGGGTGGGCTACCGAATCTTCCGGGTGTGGCTGAGCGGCGGGGCCATCGGTGCGGCGGGGACGAGCTCCGGCGGCATCGGCACCGCCGCGGTGGTGGACGGCCCGTTGGAGGAAGCGCGGCTCGCCGGGCCGGTGGCCCTGGCGCGAGACGCCGCCGGTGCCCTGTACTTCTGCGACGAAACCGCCAACGTCGTTCGCAAGGTAGACGGGTTGCAGGTCACCACGGTGGTGGGCAGCGGCGCCTACCAGGCGGCCGACGGCGTCGGGCGCAGCGTGATGATGCGCTCTCCAGCGGGCCTGGCTTTCACGGCGCAGGGCAAGATGGTCGTGGCCGACCGCGCCAATCACTGCCTGCGGATCTTGAGCTCGGCGGCCGGCGGCCCGTGGACGGTGGAGCTCGATCTGGGCAGCGCCGCCGGCTGCGGAACCGCGCTCCCCTTGAACCAGCCCGCGGACATCGCCGTCGACTCCAGCGGCAACCTCTACGTGGCGAACAAGGCTGATCACACGGTGGTCCGCTACGCGCTCGCGGCGGGGACCTATTCCTACTCGGTCCTGGCTGGCAGGTCGGCCACCGCGGGCAAGGTCGACGGCGCTTGCGCCTCGGCGAGGTTCAGCAGCCCCTCCGCCCTCGCGCTCGACGAGGCCCAGGGCTTGCTCTACGTCGCCGACGCCGGCAACTCTGCGGTGCGGCGCATCGACCTGGCGGCCGACCCCAGCGAGCCAGGCTGCGTCACCACGGTGGTCGGCGACGCGGGCCGGGGGTTCGTCGACGGCCCGCTCGCCCAGGCCAAGCTCAACACCCCGCAGGGCCTGCGCCTGGGGCCCGACGGGCGCCTCTACCTGGCGGACACCTCGAATCGGCGCATTCGCGCCATCGACCTCGACCAGGGCAGCATCGCGACCCTCTCCGGCAATGGGGTGGATGCGCTGAGCGATGGTCCCCTCGACGAGGCCTCCTACTCATACCCTGTAGGACTGCATGTCGGAGGGACCGCGCAGGCGCCACTGCTGTGGGTGGCTGACCGCGACAACCACGCCCTGCGCCTGGTGATCCCATGAAGCGAGCCTGGCTGCTCTCGGGGGTGGTAGCCGTCGTCGTGCTCGCCGGGGCGATGGCGGTGACTCGGGCGGGAGAGAGCTCCCAGAAGCTCGACTGGCCCCTGTATCGGCACGACCCCCAGCGCACCGCCCTGGTGGAGAACAAGGCGGACCTCACCGAGCCTGCCGTGGCCTGGAAGCGCTTCCTCGGCGGCTCGCTGCCGATGCGCGGGATACAGGTGGCGGACGTCAACCGCGACGGGGTGCAGGAGATCCTGATGACGGTGGGCGGCCGGGTGGTGGCCAAGCTCCCCGACGATCGCCTGGTCTGGGACACTCGGCCCGCCGGCTTCTCCAGCATCCTGGCTGTCGAGGACCTCGATGGCGACGGCGTGCTCGACGTGGTGGCCGTGGCGCCGAATCTTCCCTTCGGGCAGGTGTCGATCCTCTCCGGGCGCGACGGCACCCTGCAGTGGGAGAGCCCGCTTCAGGACGCCGCGTTCGTCGGGGCGACCTACCTCGCAGATCTTGACGGCGAC
>JACRCT010000125.1 GCA_016218885.1 Deltaproteobacteria bacterium
ATGGTGCAGCGCGGCTGGGCCTACCTGGCGGCCGAATACCGGTCGAGCTGGCTGCCGCACCTGATGAAGGAGGACTGCTGCTGGGAGCTGCTGACCTTCCTGAACTACGTCGCCAGCTGCTACCCCGATGCCTCCTGGACCGGCGATGCCCTCACCGCCCGCGACCGGGCACAGATCCTCGACTTCAGCTTCAAGCACTGGAAGCGGCACTCTCCCTACCTGAAGAGCCAGCTCGCCCTCACGCTCAAGCGGGCCCACCGGCTCAAGGAAGGCCAGCTCGTCTTCGCCAGCGTGATGGACTCGGCCAAGACCACTCCGGACGAGGGCACTTCCTGGGCGCCCGAAGAGCGCAGCTGGCTCTGGTACAACGACACCATCGAGACGCACGCCTTCGCGCTGCGCACGCTTACCGAGCTCTCACCCGGGGACGCCCGCCGCGAGGGGCTCGTCCACTGGCTGCTGCTCAACAAGAAGCTCAACCACTGGAAGTCCACGCGTGCAACCTCGGAGGTCGTCTACTCGTTGGTGCACTATCTGAAAGCCGAGAACCAGCTGGCGGTGCGCGAAGACGCCCGGGTGACTGTCGGCCCGCTGCGAAGCGAGTTCGTCTTCGAGCCGGATCAGTACACCGGGAAGAGGAACCAGGTCGTCGTCCCCGGCGAGCGGATCGATCCCAAGGCCATGTCGACGATCGTCGTCGAGAAGCAGAGCCCCGGTTTCCTCTTCGCCTCCGCGACCTGGCGCTTCGCCACCGATCAGCTCCCTAAAGAGGATCGCGGCGACCTCTTCCGCGTCTCGCGCGCCTACTTCAAGCGCCTGAGCGAGGGCCGGGAGACGGTCCTGCAACCCCTCGTGGAGGGGGCCCGGCTCGCCCCCGGCGACGAGATCGAGGTCCACCTCTCCCTGCGCACCAAGCACCCGGCCGAGTACGTCCATCTGCGCGACCCGCGAGCGGCAGGCACCGAGCCGGTCAGCGTCAACTCGCGCTGGCGATGGGACCTGGGGCTCACGTACTACGAGGAGGTGCGCGACAGCTCGACCAACTTCTTCTTCGAGCAGCTCCCGCAGGGCGAGTACACCTTCCGATACCGCGTGCGCGCCGCGCACGGCGGGACCTTCCGGGTGGGGCCGGCGACGCTGCAGTCGATGTACGCACCGGAGTTCACCGCCTACTCTGCCGGGCACTCGCTACGGGTCGCCCCTGCTCCCTGATCGCACGCTCAGGCTATACTGGCCGCGCCATGACCCTCTTCGCCTCCCTCCTTGCCGCCGCCGCACTCCTGGCCTCCCCGTTTCCGCCGCCCAAGCTCGCCCCGCAGACCGATCAGCTCAAGTGCGACACGGGGGTGGTCGTCGCCGCCGACTCTGCGCTCGGCCAACTGCGCGTCAACACGCCCGCGGGGCTGGTGATCTTCAAGGCACCTTCCGACACCCAAGTGGTAGGCGCCGACGGCAAGCCGGGCGGCACGGTGAAGGAGCTCGCTCCGGGGCAGAAGGTCCGGGTCTACTACGTGGTGGACGACGGTGCGCGGGCGAGCGAGGTCGCCTTGGAGTAGGGGGGAGGCCACGCGGGGGCTGAGCTGTTCTTGGGAACACGATGATGTCCTCCTCCTCGTCGCTCTTCTCCCAGCACAGCCGACGCTGGCGCGAGAACCGGTACGTTTACCCGGTGATCAGCCGGCGTTCGCGTGGCTTGTCGATAGGCGTCAACCTCTCGCCCGCCAAGCAGTGCAACTTCCGCTGCGTCTACTGCAGCGTCGACCGCACGGTGCCCGGCCCAGGAGGAGCGGTAGACCTTCGGGTCCTCGGGACCGAGCTCGACGAGCTTCTCGGACAGCTCGAGAGCGGGGCGCTCTGGGCCGATGGCCCGCTCGCGCAGACTCCTCCCGAGCTGCGGCGTCTCAATGACGTGGCCTTCAGCGGCGACGGCGAGCCCACTGCGTCCAAGGAGTTCGCCGGCGCCGCGACGGTCGCCGCGGAGGTGCTCGGCCGGCATCCCGCGGAGGCGAAGCTGGTGGTCATTACCAACGCCACCCTGCTCCATCGCCCTGAGGTCGCGCACGCCCTCGACCTGTTGGCTCCTCACCGGCTGGAGGTCTGGGCCAAGCTCGACGCGGGCACCGAGGAGCACTACCAACGCATCGATCGCAGCGGGACCCCGCTGCACACCGTGCTCGCCAACCTCCTTCAGGCAGGTCGGGCCCGAGATCTCGTCATCCAGTCGATGTTCGTGCGCTTGCACGGAGAGCCGCCCCCTCCGGCGGAGATCGAAGCCTGGCTCGCTCGTCTGGCGGATTTGCGCGCCGGGGGTTGCCGCATCACTCGCGTGCAGGTCTACACATCAGCCCGCCGGACGGCCGAGCCTTTCGTCCAGCCGCTGGAGGAAGAACCGATCGAGGCCATCGCCGCCCGCGTCCGGGGGCTGGGGCTCGAGGCCGAGACCTTCCATAGCGCTCGCTGAGCAACTCCTTCGTCCGATCGCGCGGCACCGGGACTGCGCGGCCGCTATTCACCCCTCAAAGCAGCCGCGCCCCAGGAGGCATCATGAAGCGTGTGGAGCAGTCGAACGAGCTCGAGGCGGCAGTGAAGGGCCGGAACGTGGCGGTCCTTTTCCATGCGACGTGGTGCCCCTTCTGCAGATCCTTCAGATCGATCTTCGAAGACACCATGGTGAAGGCGAGCCATGAGGCTGCAGAGGCCGTCATCGACGACGAAGACAACCCGCTGTGGACGCAGCATCGCATCGGAATCGTTCCCACGGTGCTCTTCTTCGAAGACGGAAAGGTCGTGAGCCGGGTGGACGGAAGACCGGGGATGGGTTTGCAGAAGGGCGATCTCGACGCGGCGATGCAGCGGCAAGGCGGCTAGCGCGCTAGCGAACGCGGCCCCCCCGACTCAGAGCGAGGCGCATCAGCGTGCGCCGGGAACGTCATGACGCCGCTCCGCCCCGTCGCTGGGGGTGGCCTATCCGTGGTCGCAGCAAGCCAGCGCTTCCTCTGGCGCCGCCTGTGCCGCATCGCCCGCTACAATGCGCCGCATGCTCTCCTCCTCGGTCATTCTCGACGCGGCGCGCGAGGCCGGATTCCACTTCGCCGGGCTCGCCCGCGCCGAGCGGATCGATCCCGGTCCACTCGAGCGCTGGCTGGCCGGTGGGCTGGGTGCCTCCATGCGCTGGATGTCCGAGCGGACGGAAGAGCGGCTGGATCCCGGCAGGCTCCTTCCGGGGGCTCGCACGGTGCTCGCCCTGGGCTGCTGCGTGCTCACGCGCGCCCATGCTGCCCCCTCTCCCATCGCCCTCTACGCCCAGGGGCGTGACTACCATGCCACCCTGCGCGACCGCATCCGGGTGCTGCGCCGGCTCCTGGCCCCCCAGGCGCCGGGAGTGCGCGACTACGCCGAGGTGGATACCGGCCCGGTGCTGGAGAAGGTATGGGCGCAGCGCGCGGGCCTCGGCTTCCTCGGCAAGAACGGGATGCTGATCGTGCCCGGGCACGGCTCCCACGTGGTGCTGGCGGTGATGTTGCTCGACAGCGAGGTCGACCGCTATCACAGCCCCCAACCCGACCGCTGCGGCCGGTGCGTCGCATGCCTCATTGCTTGCCCGAGCGCGGCCATCGTATCGCCGGGTATCGTCGACTCGAGGCGATGTTTGTCGTACCAGACCATCGAAGAGCACGGGGACTTCGCCGAGCCGCTGCGGCCTCACGCCCGGCTCGCGTTCGGCTGCGACACCTGTCAGCTCGTCTGCCCCTGGAATCCGCCTGGCCATGCCTGTGACGATGCCCGCTTCGAGCCCCGACCCGTCTCCCGCTGCTCGCTCGCGGACCTCGCCGGCCTCTCGCGCGAGCGCTTCGTCGAGCTGACCCGCGGGACCGCGATCGCGCGGGCCCACTGGGAGGGGCTGCGCCGAAACGCCTGGATCGCCCTGGGCGCGGCGCGAGATCCCGCCATGCTCCAGGTCGCTCCTCTCGCCGACGACTCCGATGAGAACGTCCGGGCAGCTGCCCGCTGGGCGCTGTCACGACTGCCACCGCCCTGAAGCCTTGGCCCGTCTACCTTGCTCTCTCCGCCCTGTCCCACCTCGCGTACGGAACCCGGTGTTCTTGACGCAGCGTGGGAGTTGAGCAGGCCATCTATTTTGCCCAGTCGTCGTCCGATCCCTTGGCGTCCGGGAGCTCGCTCTTCTTCGGTTCCTTGGGCGGCCGCGAGTCCCTCCTTGCCTTGGGAGGAGCCTCTGCGTCGTCCGACTCGAGGGTGCGAGAAGCGCGCCGAGGTGGATCCTCTCGATCTGGTTGGCGCCCAGGCGGCGAGGAGGACGCCTCGCCGTCCTCGCTCTCGTCATCTTCCTTCGCGGAGGAGGCCTTCCGCCTCCTCGCCCTGGGCGAAGAGGACGAATCCCCTGCCTCATCGCTCTGGGCCTGCCGGAAGGCGCTCGCCCCATCCTCTGTCGAGGGGCGCCTCTCCGGGTCGGGGTCCCGCAGGCGCACCTGGCTGCGGCGCTCTTCTTGACGAGTCTCGGCGCAGTCCGCCAGCGCTCGATCACAGCCACTCACGCACTTGGTGAGCTTGACGCGCGCCTTCTCCATTCCGTGATCGACGTGGCACCCCTCGATACAAGTCTCGCGGAGCTCCTCGCATGTCTCGGCATCTGCTGGCAGCGAGAGGAAGAAGAGCGCGAAGAAGGCGATCGAGGCTTTCATGGCGGGCACCCGTCCGATGGCGACCTCGCCAGGATCGCGCAGCGAGGACCGTTCCGCCAGAGCGCATCCAACGCCGTTGGGGGTGTGCTCTTCATCGAGGGAGGCTGACCAGGGCCCACGCCTGCGATGCGCTGCACGAGAGGATCCTCGGCGCTACCTTGACTTGGCCCTTCAAACGTCGAGAATCGCCGACCCAGCCGTCATCCCGGGGTGTTCCATGAGCGACGTGGGGGACCAGAGCGCCGAGTCCCGCAGGGACCCGAAGATCATCAAGCGCTACACCAACCGCAAGCTCTACGACACCGTCGAGAGCCGCTACGTCACGCTCGACGAGATCTCCGAGATGATCAAGGCGGGGGCCGAGGTGCGCATCGTCGACAACCGCTCCAAGGAAGACCTCACCTCGGTGACCTTGGCGCAAATCATCTTCGAGGAGGAGAAGA
Organism: Deltaproteobacteria bacterium; assembly: GCA_016218885.1. Classification (GTDB taxonomy): domain Bacteria; phylum Myxococcota; class Myxococcia; order Myxococcales; family UBA5297; genus JACRCT01. The sequence goes on from JACRCT010000125.1 coordinate 5,144, forward strand.
AGCGCTCGAAGATGCCATTGGGCATGCTGCGCGACATCATCCGCCACAGCGGCGAGACCCTCTCCGGCTTCCTGCAGACTCAGGCCAGCGGAATCGTTGGCCAAGCCGGCCAGAAGCTCCAATCGATTCGCGAGGAGGCCGAGGTCCTGCGTGACCGCATCCTCCGGCGCGAAGACGGCAAGCCTGCTGGCGCCGTGACCGAAGTCGCGCCCTTGCCAACCCCGCCAAAGCCCAACGCCATCGAGCAGGCCAAGGAGCTGGTCGCCCAGAGCCAACGCGCCCTCGAGGAGTGGCAGAAGCGGCTCGACGAGCGGGTGCGCCAAGCAGTCGAGAACGTCAGCAGCCTCGCGGCGCTGGCCAGGGACGTCGCGGCCCTGGACAAGCGCATCGCCGAGCTCGAGAAGCGCCTCGAGGACGCAGAGAAGCGCTAGGCATCCTCTCTCCTCTTCACGCTCGCCCCCGCTCCTCCTCCTGGGAGCAGATCACGGCCTCGTCCGAGCCCCGCGGACACTTCCGGGGCTACTCAAGCGGGGGGTGGCTCTGGGCCACTCCTGTGCCCAGCTTCGGCGCCACGCGCTCACATCCCTCATTCCGGGGGTCAGCGAAGCCAGGGGAGGTAACGGATGGATCCGCGCCGGATCATTGCCAACGCGTCGGGAAGCGCTAACGCCCTGTGGGAGACGCGGCGGGCTGGAAATTGGAAAGTGACCGCATCGCTGGTGGGGCCCGCGGTCCGGGGCTTCGTCCTGCAGCGCGGCAAGGCGTCGAACACCTGCGTCATGGAGCCAGGGCTTCGCGCGCGCTTCGTGTGGGACTACGCCCGGGAGATGCCGGAGCTGGCGACGCTGTACGCCGCCGGCAAGCAGTCACAGTGGGACGGAGCCACCGCGCTGGACTGGGACACCGTGGTCGACCCCCATGACGAGCGCCATGAGCTCATCCTTGACGACATCTTGCCGCTCAAGACCCTGCCCGGGTACCGGGCCATGACCAAGCGCGAGCAGCAGCTCCAGCGACACGCTCTGCTCGCCTGGATACTCTCGCAGTTCCTTCACGGCGAGCAGGGGGCGCTGTTGGCGGCGTGCCAGGTGACCGAGGCTGTGGGGTGGACGGAGGCCAAGCTCTTCGGCTCAACGCAGGTCATGGACGAGGGACGGCACGTCGAGGTCTTCCACCGCTACCTGACCGAGAAGCTCCGCAAGACCTACCCGGTCAACGACAACCTCTACGTCATCATGGACGCGCTGCTCGGCGACGCCCGCTGGGACATCAAGTTCCTGGGAATGCAGATCCTCATCGAGGGCCTGGCGCTCGGCTCCTTTGGCACCATCCGCGCCTTCACCCGCGAGCCCCTGCTCCAGGAGCTCCTGCGCCGGGTCATCACCGACGAGGCGCGCCACGTGCATTTCGGGGTGCTGGCGCTGCGCGATTGGTACGGGAGGGTCCTCTCGGAGAAGGAGCGGCGCGAGCGCGAGGACTGGGCTTTCGAGGTGGTGTTGCTGATGCGCAACCGCTTCCTCGCCCACGAGTACTACGAGGAGCACTGGGCGCACGCCATGCGCCGTTCTGCCTGGGACCGGTCGGTATCAGACTCGGACTTCATGGCCTTCTTCCGACGCACGCTTCTGCGGCGCGTGATCCCCAACCTCAAGCGGATCCACCTGCTTTCCGAGCGCATCCGTCCCCACTACGCTCGCGAGGGCATGCTCGCCTGGGAGAATGAGAAAGCCGCTCCGGACCTCACCGCCCAGGACATGCTCGAGAGCGAGCGCGTGCAAGCCTAGAGGCTTTAGTCCCACACCAGGTTGGGGGGCGCCGCTTCTCCGTGCGACGCCGCCCTGCCTGCAGTGGGGTCCAGCCAGCGCTCGAACCAATCGGCGGCCAACCGGGAGACCATCTCCAGCGCTCCCGGCTCCTCGAAGAGGTGCCCGGCGCCGGGGACGATGGCCATCCGGCTGTGCTCGTTGCTCAGCTGATCGAGCGCCTCGCGGTTCAGGTCGAGCACCACCTCATCGGCGCCACCGACCACCAGCAGGACGGGAGCGCGCACCGCGCCGAGGGAGTCCCCCGCGAGGTCGACGCGGCCGCCCCGAGACACGACGGCCGCTATCCGCTCGGGCCGGCGATGCGCCGCCACCAGGGCAGCCGCGGCGCCGGTGCTCGAGCCGAAGAGCCCCACCCTGAGCGTCTGCGTCTCCATTGCGTGCTCCAGCCAGCCGGTCGCGTCCACCACCCTCTCGGCCAGCAACGGGATGTGGAAGCGGAGCCGGCGGGTCTGCTCGTCGAGCTCCGCCTCCTCCGGGGTGAGCAGATCGATGAGCAGCGTGGCCAACCCCCGCGACTGAAACGCCCCGGCCACCTGCTGGTTGCGGGGACTGAAGCGTCCGCTGCCGCTGCCGTGCGCAAACAGGACCACGCCGCGCGCCCGCTCTGGCACCGCCAGGATCCCCTCGAGCTCCACCGACCCTGCCAGCACCCGGACCTGCCTGCCCTCGGCCATCTTCTCCTCCTCACCCGCTCGCTGTCGGGGGATGCTGCGTCTGCCTCCAGCGCGCCGCCTCCGCAAGAAGCTCCTGCACCTGCTCGTCGCTCACCTGCCGAAAGTCCTCGTACCAGAGTCCCACCGCGAAGAAGCTCTCCGGCATCGAGAGGCACACCAGCTCGTCCACCTCGGCCTCCAAGCTGGCGCAGACATCCGCGGGCGCCACCGGAATCGCGACCACCACCCGGTCGGGCTCGAGCCGGCGAATCGCTTTGACGGCGGCGCGCATGGTCGAGCCGGTGGCGAGACCGTCGTCGACCAGAATCACTGAGCGCCCCCGAACACTGACCGGAGGCTGGGCGCCCCGCAGCACTCGCTCCCGACGGGCCAGCTCAGCGAGCTCGCGCTCGGCGACGCGCTCGATCTCCGAGGGGGGGATCCCAAGCTCCTGGATCAGCTCCCGGTTGAGCACGGCCCCGCCGCCGGAGGCGAGCGCCCCCATCGCCAGCTCCTCGTGGCCTGGCACCCCGAGCTTGCGCACCACGCACACGTCCAATGGAGCGCCCAGCGCACGGGCGACCTCGATGGCCACCGGAACCCCTCCGCGCGGCAACCCCAACACCAGCGTGTCGGGTCGCCCTGCCAGATGCGCAAGCGCGACGCCCAGGGCGCGGCCCGCCTCGCGTCTATCCTGGAACCGGGTCCACATGCAGCACCCCTGGCAAATCTAGGGGCTGCGCGTGCCGCGGTGATGCACCAGCTTCGGGCGTGGCCGGCTTTCCGCTCCCGCAAGGCATGGGGCCTGCGAAACGCAGCGGCTCCCAGGCCCCCCCGGCGGGAAGCACCCGATTCGTTCCCTAAGGGGGAGCGGAGAGCCTGCAGGAGCACGGCCGGCCAGCATGGCCTCAGCTCAGCAACCAGGAGCTCAGCTGGCCGCCACGGCGCTGAAGTGCGCCGACCTCTCCCCGCGCCTGAGCAGCTCCTTGGCGATCGCCCCGAGCATCTCGGCGCCGCGGCTGTCGGGTGCGTACTCCCAGATCGTGCGCCCATGGCTCTGGGCCTCGTCGATCTTCACGTTGTATCCGAGGGCGGTCTTGCACAGCGCATCGGGGAAATAGCTTCCGAGCTTGGAGAGGATCTCGTCGGCGAGCGCGGTCCGGCGGTAGAGGGTCGGCACGACCATCGTCACCGAGAGATCGGGCTTGGCGTACTGCTGGCGCATGCGCTCGACGGTGGCGAGGACCTCGGCGCAACCGTCCATCGCCAGGTAGGTCAGCGCCACCGGAACCACCACCTCGCTGGTCGCCAGGAAGATGTTGGTGGTCACCAACCCCATCGAAGGCGGAGCGTCGAAGAGCACGAAGTCGTAGCCGGTCAGGCCCTCGAGCTTCGACTGCAGCTTGCGCTCGCGATCGGCGTCGTTGGCCACCTTGAGCGGAAAGTCGGCCAGCGACTTGTTCGAGGGCAGCAGCGAGAGGTTGGGGACGGCGGTGGGGACGACCACCTCCTGGGCCGAAACCGCGGGATCCACGAGCAGGTCGAGGACCGTCCGCTTCGCCTGGCGCACGTCGACGCCCAGGCTCTTGCCGCAGTGCCCTTGGGTGTCGAGGTCGACGATGAGGGTCTTCCTGTTCTTCTCTCGCGCGAGCCAAGCGCCGAGATTCACGGCGAGCGTGGTCTTGCACGTCCC